>NZ_JBOEFX010000152.1:0-26078 GCF_050633125.1 Lewinella sp. | reverse complement strand
AGAGCGAACCAATGCCTGGATTTATGGATTCAAATCGCTTTATGTGCGCTATGAAACGTCCGCTAGAAATTGGCTGAGTTCTCATTTTTTGGCCTTTTCACTCATTTTGTTGAGAAAATGCTAAAACTCAATTAATTATTTTTAGACAACTTCATTATAAACCTAACTATGAAGCGGTAAAGCGTGGCTATATCAAGGTTTTCCGCCAGCACGGTCAACCATTATTTATCCATACGGATAATGGTAGTCCGTTTGGAAGTGTGCGCTCGGTAAAAAGGTATTCAAGGTTGTGTTATTGGTTAATAGATCATGGTATTGAACCTCTTTTCTCCGATCCGGGTTGCCCTCAGCAGAATGGTCGCCACGAACGGATGCACAAGGACTTGAAAGCTGACTGTACAAAACCTCCCAGGAGTACACTAGCGAGTCAACAGCGCCGCATTGATGCTTTTGTCAAGGAGTATAATGAAATACGTCCCCACGAGTCTTTAGATATGGCTACACCTGGTTCGGTTTACGAATCATCCCCTCGCCCTTATCAGCAGAAAGTGAAAGCTTATTGTTATGATGGGAGCTTGAAAGTATTGAAGGTAATGAAGAACGGTGCGATCCGTTGGGGTGGTCATGACTGGGTCTTTGTCTCCGAGGCAGCCATTGGTCGCTACATGGGGATGGAAGAAATTGGCAACGGAATTTGGAAGATGTATTATCGTCACGTATTTTTAGGATACTTCGATGAGAAGCAAATTGACAGTAAGACAAGAAACTTAAAATTAACTAACTCAATAGTGTAAGCTATGTGGGTTGAGAAGTGTAAACTATGTCCCTTACTGTTCAAGCACCTTGTCTTCTTCATTGCCTTCAAAAGCAACTTGTTTAATGTACCATGGCCAAGGAAGCGACAAGGCCGCTGCGAATAATTCGTGATCTTTCATCCCGTAAAATAGCAAAACCCACTATATTCGGCCAAGAACCAAAAAAAACGCTATGAAACTCCGTATTTACTTATTGGCTTTCCTCGCGCTGGGTTTGTTTTCAAGGTGTGCAGTCACCATCCCTGCGCAGGATCGGATACCACCTACGTTTCTTTTTGAGATTACCAGTGGCCTGCCGGGTGGGGTTTTACGGATCACTTCGGAGGATGACCTCAGCAATAAGATACTTCATTTGCAGCGCAACAGCCTGTACCGTTTTCGGTTCTCCGGAAGCGACGCGGGCGGATTAGCTGCTTTGATGATGCGGGTGGACTGGCCTACTGACTTCATGGAGTTGAGTATCGATAGAGATGAATATGTCATTGCCAGTGACGGAGCGAATTTTCGGGAATTAGTCTGGCAGGGACGTCGGTCTGATCCACGGTCGGGGTACTTGATTGCTGGTCAGCTTAATACGATCATTTATAATCAATCGTATGCTGTGGTGGATGCAGAATGGGAACTGACGGCCTCTGATTTTGGCGGTGCTTCTGGTAGTGCCAATTCTACTACAAAAACATTGCGAGTGGGCCTTGTAGACGATACCCAGGAGCTTGGATTATTGGATATTTCGGATTGATTTGACTGATTCTAACCCTTGGGGCAGAATTAGGTCTATTAATTTCAATGGATATGAAATAGCAGATTATTCTCAATATATTGAGCCGTTAAATATTGCGCAACAAAACAGCTGTTAATGTTTTACAAAGCAATTTTATTTATTATCGGCTCTCTTTTTCTGATTCCTCTTTTCAGCCAAGATTGTGGACTATCCGATGAGGATCAATTTACTTGGTTTCCCAAGTATTTAGAGCATTTGTCATCAAATAACTTGAATACATTTACCACCAATGAATACAAAATTCCTATTGCGCTGCATTTGGTGGCGAGAGACAATGGAGTAGGGCGAGCAAAAGTAGCAACTGCTTTGGAGGTGTTGTGTGAACTAAATGAGCTGTATACTGCTACAGGGATTTCATTTTATTTGCCAAGCAATGGAATTAATCTTGTTGACCATGATGGTATTTTTATGGATAACAATTTTGCGATCAATCAATTGGCTATGCAGAATGAAAGGCGAGATTCCGCGCTGAATGTATTCGTTGTTAATTCGGTTGGTGCAAGTAATGTGGTAGGACTTTATGATGCCAACAGGGACTGGGTTTTACTGCAAAAGAGTGTGTTCGTATCAGGAAATAAGACCTTAGCGCATGAAGTTGGTCATTTATTTGCTTTATTACATCCACATTTCGGGTGGGATGGCCAAGCTTGGGATGTTGCGATTCATGGTAATCCAAGCCCGGAAATTGCTTCGGATGGCGTTACCTTAACTGAAAAAATGGATGGCTCGAATTGTGCCGAAGCAGGAGACCTATTGTGCGACACTCCCCCTGATTATAATTTTGGTATTGATTGGACACAGTCTTGCGACTACGCAGGTGGAGCAACAGATCCTGATAATGTTTTAGTCAATCCTGACGAAAGATTGATCATGTCCTACTTTAGCAATAGCTGCCGGCAAGTATTTTCTGAAGAACAGGTAGCAATTATGCAACTCGACTTGGAACATCCATCTCGTGAATATCTTCATCCTAGTTACACCCCAACTGCTGATTCATTGGAGTCGTCAGCAGAACTCATTGCTCCAGCTGGAATGGTGAGTATTACGAGCAACACTCTGGATTTTGCTTGGGAGGCCGTGCCTGATGCTCAGTATTATTATATCGAGTATGACCGTTCTCCTGATTTTGATTTGGACCCCCAAGGAATGATCACTACTCAAAACGCTATTTCCATCAGCCACCCCTGGTTATCGGGTTTGAATTATTACTGGAGAGTTCTTACATGGAATGAATTATACTTTTGTTCGCCGCCATCCACGGTTCAGCAATTCAATGTAGATATAACGTCTTCTGTCCTGTTTGGAAATCCCAAAAACACCTTGAATATTTTTTCGACACCAGGAATCCTTAATCTCGAATATCAGCTCGCTGATTCACAAGGGGTTGACTTGAAAATTTATAGTCTTGAAGGGAAAGAAATCTTCTCAAAAGCTATAAATTTATCATTAGGAAAAGGGATGTATCGCTTAGATGTACCAATGATTCCCCAAGGTGTATTCATCGTTACCATCACCGGAGGAATCCAAATGAATAAATTGGTCTATTTTCCATAAAACATACAACTTCTTATTTAACCAATAATACATTTTTATGAAAACAAGACCTACTTTGTTTTTGCTTTTTGTCGCAATGAATTTCACCAACTTATTTGGACAGATTTCTGTGCTTTTTGTTGATGATTCTACTGACGAATTTGGTAATGCTGAATATTTTCATGCAGGATTAAGTTCAGTAGGCTACGATGCTACCTATTATAATGCGGTAGACAGTGCTGCTGGCCCTTCGGATTTATACATGAATAATTTTGATTTAGTAGTATGGCATACTTCAAGTGATGGGGCCGAGCTGTTGCTTTGGAACGGAATCGAAGAGGACAATGCTTCGCTGAAAAGCTATCTCAATGGAGGTGGAAATTTATGGCTGGTTGGTAATGATTTCTTTTTTGATCGTTATGGATTAGCACCTGTTGCCTTCTCCGCTGGAGATTTTGCCTATGACTATCTGGGAGTAGCCTCGTTTGATGTAGAGTCCTTTAATGACGACGGAGAATTAGGAGTACCCACGATGCTTCCTGATACTGATGCCGTAATTCCAGGATTGAATGATTTGACTTGGCAATTTTCTACCCTATGGTATGCAGATGGTGTATCCTTAATTAACGATGCTACACCTGTTTATCGAATGGGAAATGCTGATTATGTATTAGCTGATAGTATTTCGGCAGCTTATTATGACAATGGAATATCTAGAGTGCTAACGTATTTTTTTGACATCACACTGGTAGCTGACTTTGAAATGCTAACAGCAAATTTGCTTCCTGTTATGTCTTTTTTTGAAGGTGTGATTTCTGATAATGAAAATGTTCTACAGTCAAGTTTAAATGCGAATATATTTCCTAACCCTACGTCAAGTGAATTAAACCTTGAGGTAGCATTGGAAAGCGCTTCTGAAATTTCTATATACTTGCTAAACGTGTATGGCCAAGCACTTGCAGAATTGATGCCTGTACGACAAAGAGAAGCTGGGAAAAATACGTTTCAGTTTAATTTAGATCCAACGGTTGCTAATGGTTATTACTTTGTGAAAATAAAAGTGGATAACAAGGTGGTATTGAAGCCATTTGTTTTACAAAAATAAGATTATACCCACTACTAAGTGATTTAGCTGAACTTCCGGCAGAATGTCGGAAGTTCAGCTAATAAAAAATAAATAATGGAAAAAGATACATTCAAAATAAGGCCCGCAGATGAGTTTATAGAATTGATAAACTTGCTAAAACTAAAGCAAATAGCTCAGAGCGGAGGTCACGCAAAAATGATGGTTGAAGATGGCCTAGTCACTGTAAATGGCGAGCAAGAATTCAGAAAAAGAAAGAAATTAAGACCAGGAGATATTGTTGAACTTGAAGAAATAACAATATCGATAACCGTTTAAGAGGATGTTTGGGACTTATCTTTGGAACCTCCTTTCACAATACGCATACAACAAAAGAATCAGCTGCGGCTATAATGACTGGCATTCCAATCCTACGAGCAGATAATGCAGATGGCGTAGCTCGGCAGTTTTGTATCTGGCGGCTGAAAACGACGGCTTTATAACGGGTGCTACGTTCAATTTTTATATTAGGTACTGGTTATAGAATGATCGTTATGCAAGCGAAACTAAAAATGATTAAGCTGGATTTGCTATGAAACAAATTCACTTCAAATGGTTCAATTGGCTACATTTGTTCGTAGCAGTTATTTTGGGTATCTGTATTTTGGCAGGTAGTATTTATGTTATCACTTTGATAGATGAAGGTCCATTTTTACTCAAGTTATTTCCCTTGCCCTTTTTTCTAGGTGGCTTGTTTTTACTTTATTTCTGCCTGGCTATTTACCTGAATACTACGATCATTCGACTAGATGATCCGTATATTGTAGTGGAAACCAGGCCCTTGTACTGGCATAAACCTATTTCCCTACCTGTCGCAGATATAGAAAGACTCAAGCTCCTACGTACTCATCGCCAAGGGGGGGGCAATAGTACATTTACTTATAAAATTAATGCGGAAATGTCCGATGGATCGGATAAAATTCTTGTGCCTTCTTCTATTCCCATAGAGTATAATAATGGGCTAGAATTAAAAGACAGTATTGAAATGATGTTGTTAAAGGCTTCTTTGCGATAAATCCAATCAACCACAAAATCTAATCTTTCTTTGGTGTATCAGTCTTTTTCGGCAGTTCGCTGAAATCGAGTCTAAATTGATGGGGAATTTACTCATCATTGATTTCAATGCTCATTTTTCCAGCTTGATATTTGATTAGGGCTATAATATGACGGTTTTTAATGCTCTATTTTGGGTAGGAAGAATCAAAAGAAATACTTCTTGTCATTATGCGACCTCATCCGAAGTCGTTTTATCGTTCATGTATTATTTCAATCCAATATCCCACACTCTCCGAGGTGTTTTTTATAGAAAATTAGAGACCCACGAGATTCCATTTTATTCGCGCTGGCCAAAAAGCTAGGAAATAAAATGGAATCTTGTGGGTTTCATAATCCCTACTTCATCAAAATAACATCCCCACTAAATAACTCCGTCTCTCCGTCTGTAAATTGGATTTCGATCATGTAGACGAAAACGGCGGGATTGAGTGGCTGCCCATTGCGCGTTTTACCATCCCAGCCTGAGGATGGTGTATTCGGTGGAAAGTCGTTTTCCTCAAAGACAAGCTCTCCCCAGCGGTTGAATATCGAGAAGGACCTGATGCTCTCAATGTCCGCACCACCACTTACGAAGAGGACATCATTGCTGCCATCGTTGTTGGGCGAGAAGATATTTGGGACATAAACATGCCTTGTTCGATCGATGAACACGCGGATGTCATCGGTGGCGATACAGCCTAAGCTATCGGTGATGGTCAACTGAAATGGAGTGGTGTTGACCAAGTCACTTAGTGTAGAAGCCTGAAGGCAAGTATCGCAATCCAGCAATTGAGGGTTGGTCCATTCTATGCCGGCCAATAAGGTTTCCGGAGTACTGGAGATGGGGTCAAACTGGGCCACTTCTCCAAGCTTTAGATAGATATCGTCACCAAGTTCTACGGTGAGGTCATTACCATTGGGTAAGGTTACACTTGTCGCCACCTCACAGCCAAATTCGTCTTGTACGGTGAAATTGTAAACACCCGCGCCGAGGTTGAAAAACGTGCTGTTTAAGCTAAAAGCTTCTCCTTCTGGAGCAAATAACAAGACTTGGCCAGGAACTGCTGGTGTCAATTGTATGCTGCCATTCTCATCACCAAGGCAGCTAGGTGGCTCAAAAGTGGCGACGACATCAATGGCGGTGTTGATAATCTCTGTTACATCAATGACATCTACTTGCGAACAACCATTCTCGGGATTGAACACTGTCACCTGATAGGAACCTGCCGCCAAAGCGGTAATGCTAGCCAGGTTGGTCGCTCCTGAAATCTCTCCCCCGTTGAGCGCTTCCCAGGTGTAGCTGACATTGGGCGTGTTACTACTGGCCGAAAGCGTAGCGCTCTCTGCTTCACAAGTGATCAGACCATCGTCTCCGGTCTGAAGATTGGGGACTTGTAAATCTGCTTGTACATTGACGGTAGCGGTGTTGCTACAATTGGTCTCCGTATCGGTAACGATTAAGGTGTAGTTGCCAGGAGCAAAGGCAGCAGCATTAAGGCCTGTTTCAGGCAAAGGATTTCCAGTAGGGTCTTCCCAAGCATAAATAATAGATGTACCAGTGGTCGAACCCGCAGCATCCAGTAAAACTTCAGCGAAAGCACAAGTGATAAGGCCGTTGGCGGTTATGGTCGCATCAATCGTAGCTGGAGGGTTTAAGGCTTGTGTCAGGTTATCGCTACATCCATTGGCATCAACGACTTGTAGGTCATAATTGCCTATGCCTAATCCGTCGAAAGTGGGGTTATCCTGGAGTGTGCCGTTGTTGAGTTGGTATTGGTATGGCATCAAACCTCCGCTAGCAGTGAGGGTAATACTACCATCGTTGTCGTCACACCCTGGGTCGTTGCTACTGCTTACGGAAGGAATTGGAAGGTCAAAAATCGTTAAGGTCACGGCAATACGTGCATTGCTGGTGCAGCCATTGGTCGTGCTGCGAGCTTCGGCGTAGTAGGTTCCCGCAAGAGTAGGTTGATACGTGGTACTTCCCATCAGTAGTAAATTGCCACCAGTAGGTGCGTCGTACCAATCGATGGTTTCGCCTGCCGCTGGCATTGCGCTCAAAGCAGGTAGGAGCTCACCTGTACAGATAGCTTCATCGCCCGCACTGCTAGGTGTTGCTACGCTGTTTTCGATGATCGTAATGGCAATTCGCCCACTGACACAATTATTAACGATATCCCGAGCTTCTGCGTAGAAGGTCCCTACAGCAGTAGGGGTGTAGGTCGTGCTACCCATCAATAACTGGTTTCCGCTGCTTGGGGCATCGTACCAGTCGACGGTAAACCCGTTTGCTACCATTACGGATAGGGTAGGGATGGGGTCACCTGCACAAATCATTGGGTTGCTTCCGGTAGTCGGTGGAGCCACCATCGGGCAAGAACAATCGGGTGCGGTAATCATCAGTGGCCCGAGGGAGCAACTCATGCCGGTATTAAAGGCCGTGTAGGTAAAGTCTACGCCAGCAGGAATACCGTTGATGGTGAAGTTTCCACCTCCCAGGTTGGTGACGATCCCCTCGTTGACCTGAATAGTGCCCGTATTGGTCAAGGCTAAAGTCACGGTATAAGTCAATAAGTCTGGTGCACAAACGGGATCACTGGCATCAAGCACTGGTGTAGGGTTGACGATAATGGTAATGGCGGTGCGGCTATCACTCACACAATTATTTACAGGATCACGGGCTTCGGCAAAATAGGTGCCTGGTGCGGTAGGAGTAAAGCTGGTATTGTCCGCCAAAAGCAACATTCCTCCACTACCAGCATCGTACCAGTCTACCGTTTGACCAGCAGCAACCATTACGGTAAGGGTCGGTAAGGGATCGCCATCACAAATGGCAACATTACCGTTACTAATGGGGGCATCTAGCGTAGGACAACTACAATTCGGAGCCATCGTACTGGCAGAGAGGCTACAACCTGTAGTGGTATTATTAAGTGTGAAATTTAAGGCCAATCCACTTGGAATATCTGTGATGGTATAACTGCCACCGCCATTGTCGACAAGGTTACCTAAACTAGGGCTCACTTGGTCGGCATTACTGACCTGAAGCTCGACTTGATACGTAAGTAAATTTGGCGCGCAGATGGTATCTAAAAGTGTAAAAGACGGAATTGGGTTTTCGGTAAACGAAACAGCTATCCTTGCACTAACACAGTTATTGATAGTATTTCTTGCTTCCGCAAAATAGGTTCCGGGAGCTGGAGGTAGGAAATTCAAGCTTGCTGAGGCCAGTAGGCTGCCTCCGGTAGCAGCATCGTACCAATCGGCCGTCTCATTTGCACCGACCGTTACGCTAAGGTTTGGAATCGGTGCTCCTGCGCAGATGGCAAGATCTCCACCAGAAAGGGGTGGGTTGATCATTGGGCAACTACAATCAGGTGCAGTTACGGTTTGCGGGCCTGCGCTACAGCTCATATCTGCGTTGAAAGCGGAAAATGTTACGTCTGTTCCTGCTGGAATACCGGAAATAGTATAATTACCGCTGCCATTGTTAACGATGGATCCAAAATCAGTTTGTAAGCTGGCTGTATTGGTGGTTGAAATCACTACTTCATACGTCAATAGATTAGGCGCACAACTGGCCGAGAAATCAACAATGGTAGGGCTAGGGTTAATCGTGAGCGTGACCGGGGTTCTTGCAAAACTCACACAGTCATCAATCAAAACCCTGGTTTCGGCATAGTACGTACCGGAAATAGTAGCCGCAAAAGAGGTGTTACCCGCTAGGAGCAAGTTACCATCACTTGGGGCATCGTACCAGTCAACGGTTTGGCCAGCCAAAACGGTTACCATCAAGTCTGGAATAGGTTCTCCATCACAGATACTGACGTTACCACTACTCATCGGAGGATTAACTGTACCACAAGTGCAATCAAGTGCGGGCACATTGCCATTCGCTGAACAGCCAGTAACGGTATTGTTTAGCGTAAGCATGAGGTTGGTACCTGAAGGAATATCCGTGACGGTATAGCTGCCACCACCATTGTCGGTGATCATCCCGGTATTGACGATAAGTTCGTCGGCATTGTTTACTTGTAGCGTGACTTGGTAGCTCAATAAATCCAAGGCACAGACGGCATCTATGACAGAAAAATCGGGTGTTGGATTCGTAATGATCGTCAGGGAAATCCTCTCGCTGACACAATTGTTTATAGGATCGCGAGCTTCTGCGTAGTAGGTGCCAGCGGTAGCTGGTGTGAATGTCAAAGTGCTACTGACCAATAAGCTTCCGCCTACTGGATCGTCGTACCAATCGGCCGTCAGTCCCGCCTCGGCGGTAACACTAAGGGGTGGAATGGGATCACCAGGGCAAATACTTGCTACCGGATCAGGTATAGGAGCTGTTATAGTGGGGCATGGACAAGATGGCGCCCCAATGATATTGGGACCAAGTGAACAAGAGGCGCCGCTATTGAAGGCCGTGTACGTAAGGTCTGTTCCGGCAGGAATATTACTGATGGTAAAGTTGCCTCCTCCCATGTCGGTTATATCTCCGGCATTGGTCGATAGTGAAGCAGCATCGGTGATACTCAGTGTTACAGTATAAGTTAGTAAGTCGGGTGCGCAAATGGTATCAAAACTGTTGAATACCGGCGTAGGGTTGATGGTCAAGGTAACGGCTGTACGTACAGCACTCACACAGCCATCGGCTAATACCCTGGTTTCGGCGTAGTAGGTTCCCGCCATTGTTGGCGTAAACGAGGTGTTATTACTTGCTAAAAGCGTCCCTCCGACTGGCGCATCGTACCAATCGACAGTTTCACCAGCAAGGACATTGACATTCAAGGTAGGGATGGGTGTACCTGTGCAAATACTCACATCTCCGGTACTCATTGGTGCTGCTACCACGGCACAATTACAATCAGGTGCGGTAATAATATCAGTGATGCTACAAGTTGTAGTCGTATTCGTAATGGTTACGGTGAGGTCCATGCCAGCAGGAATTCCGGCAACAGTAAAGCTACCACCTCCATTATCTGTGATCGTGCCTGCATTGGTTGCCAATTGGTTGCTACTTCCGGTAGTTAGCTGCACTTGATAGGTGAGTAAATCAGCGGCACAACTCGTGCCTTGAACGGTATAAGTAGGTGCAGGACTGGTATTGATTGTAACGGAAATCCGGTTACTTACACAGTCATTTACGGGGTCGCGTGCTTCTACATAAAAGGTGCCAGTGCTTGGTGGTGTAAAGCTTAGGGTATTGCCTGCCAGTAGGTTGCCGCCGGTAGCAGCATCGTACCAGTCGGCAGTCTGCCCTGGGTCTACAGTGACATTTAAGGTCGGTACCGGGTCACTCGGACAAATGGTGATGTTTTGTGTGGTGACCGGGTCATTGATCATCGGGCAGGGGCAGATAGGTGAGGTTATCATTTCTGGCCCGAAAGTACAGTTCATATCTGTTCCGAATGCGGTAAAGGAAAGGTCTGTTCCTACGGGGATGTCACTAACTGTAAAACTACCACCACTGTTGTCGGTTATCATACCTACGTTAACGGTGATGGATGCGGCGTTGGCAATTTCCAATGTTACGGTATAGGTAAGAAGGTTTGGTGCACAATCAACCATGCTGGAAGTAAGGCTCGGTACCGGGTTGATGGTCAGACTTACAGCTGTTCGGGTGCTACTTACACAGCCGTCTACAATGAGGCGAGTTTCTGCGTAGTAAGTGCCGGCCGCAGTAGGAGTAAAGCTGGTGTTTCCGGCCAGTAATAGGTTGCCATCTGTTGGTGCATCGTACCAATCGACGGTTTGGCCAGCTCCCACGTTGACACTTAAAGCAGGGATCATTTCTCCTGCACAGATGGTAAGGTTGCCATTGCTGACGGGAGGAGGAGGTGCCGCGCAGCCACAATCAAAGTCGGGGAGTTCTAATAGACTGTTACAGTCGCCTGTAGAGTTTTCAAGAATAAGGTCGAGGAAGTTCCCGGAAGGAATATCGATAATCGAGAAGGTGCCATCGTTATTGTTGATGGCGAAACCAGAACTGGGGATGACATCTACGGCATCGGTTGTGATTAGAATGCTGTAAAGGGCATTGTTGGCGTAACAAACGGGCTCTTCTGTAGTTGCTACAGGCGGTGTCTCTACGGTGATTTCTACAGGCTCAGGAACCGATTCACAGACTTCATTCAATTCTGTAATGTAAATAGTGGTACTTACTGTAGGGGTGAACGTGTAAGACTCGCCGCTGGCCAAAAGATCACTCAATCCGGGGTCGGAATAAAAGTAGAAGTCGGAATTGTTGTTGTCGTTGCCGGATTGGGGCTCCAAAAAGACCTCGTCTCCTTCACAGACGATGAATTCGGGATCAATGATAGGAGGAGAATCGCCGTAAATGATTACGGAGAAAGGAACCAATTCACTTTCACAACCATCAATGGTTTGAGAAACGAAAAACTCCATTTCTGGGTCACCAGGTTCCAGGTAATCCAGGAAGTCGAAACCACTACTATTTGCGATAGGATCTGTTGCAAATTCATCATCATAAAGGGAGAAGAAATCGCCGCTACCACCAGGAAAGATGGTGGTATTGTCTTCAGGACAAAATTCATAAAAAGCATCCACAACAGGTGGCGGTGGGGGAGGCGTTAATACAAGTTCTTCTGTAATGGTTTGTGGGTCACCACAGTCATCGAACCAGGTATAGATAATTTCATAATTATCCATAACATCGGTGACTTCGCCTGTGTTAGGATCTATACTGGCACCGTCTCCGGGTGGAACGACAAAGTCGAACTCCCCGCCAGTAGGAAATACGAGGCTTGGAAAAACGGAACCTCCTTCACAAATGGGGTCGTAAAAGAGCATGAGTTCTTCCGCTTCAGGGATCGTACCGCCGGGAAAGTTGGCCATACAGCCATTGCCATCATCATCAAGGCTAAAGCTGTAAGAGTCACCGGGCATTAGTCCGGAGATAGTAACGAGTCCCCCTCCAGCGCCAGACTGACCAATTGAGCCGTCACCAGTATTTGTAAGGGAATAATTACCAGCAAAAAGTTCTGGATATCCCCCAATAATTTCGATGGTGACTTCTCCTGCACATTCATCTACATTTAGTTCTGTAATCTCGATTTCATTCAGGAACGTAAAGGTTTCTGTATCATCGGGGTTGATGTCCCAACATAAATCTCCATCAGCATCAATGCCGGGACCATTGGGTTGGGGTTGATTATTGTCGATAACGGTGGGGACGAGGATAAAGGTATTGATCCCTACGGAACCAACAATACCGCCGTCGTTGGTCGTTTGGATGTCACTGCCCGTCCAAAACCAGGATGTCCAACAAGGATCTGCTGCCGGGTCGGGGCCAGTAGGGGGGCAGGAGTAAAAGAGGTAAACCATCGCTGGCAAAGGGCCACTGGGAGGAAGCGTAAAGTTACCATCAGAAGTGACATCGATGTCCTCGCCAAAGCAGACAACAAAAGGGTTGGTACCGCCACCGTCATCATTAACCGTAATGGTGCCGGCTTCTGCCATACATTGACTGTAAGCTTGGGGAGCCAAGGCCAGCGAAAATAAAAAAGTAATCAGTAAAAGGAAGGAACACTTACTCATAGTAATAGATGTTTTGATAAATATTACGAGTAGCTTCAGTAAAGTGCACAGAGAGTTACCTCAGTTGATTAAGTCTTGAAGTTTTGATATCACTGTTCGCAATATGTTTCAGTGATAGTTGTAAATCCGATCCAAAAAGTACGATTATTTTTTGATTCTACAGCAAAGCCAGGCTAAAAATGTTCAGCATTAGCAAGGTCCCATTCTGCTTTCCAGTTTTCGGGTACAGTCTCTTCGTTGAGCAGGGCTCCTGTATTTAGATACGGAAATATTTGGCTATAACGGCGTACCTCATTGAGGCTGGTGCGCCGAAAGATATGTCGGCGATTTATCTGCTTTGTACTTGTCAAGCCGGCAGCGCCGAGAAGTTCTTGTACACTGTGAATAGTTTTGTGGTGGAAACTGGCTACGCGCTTTTTCTTGTCGTTGACAACGAGGCCAGCAACCAGCTCGGGGTCTTGGGTAGCTACGCCGGTAGGGCAGTTGTTTTTGTTACACTCCAGTGCTTGAATACAGCCCAAAGCCAGCATCATAGCTCGGGCGCTATAGGTGGCATCAGCTCCTAGTGCCATCGCGCGTAAGATGTGGAAACCAGTGAAGACCTTGCCTGAGGCCAGCAGGGCGATATGTTTTTTGAGATCGAAGCCTACCAAGGTGTCGTAGGTGAACGCGAGCCCTTCTTTGAAAGGCATCCCTACGGAATCTGAAAACTCTACGGGTGCTGCTCCGGTGCCGCCTTCGCCACCGTCGACGGTGATGAAATCGGGATAGATCTCAGTTTCGACCATAGCTTTGCAGATGGCAATAAACTCGCTGGGTTGGCCAATACAAAGTTTGAAGCCGACGGGCTTTCCACCACTAAGTTCACGCATTTGCTTGATCAGTCTCAGGAGTCCTTTAGGGGTAGAAAAGGCCTTGTGGAAAGGAGGAGAAAGCACTGCTGTTCCTGGTTCGACGCCGCGAATTTTAGCAATTTCAGGTGTGTTTTTCTTAGCAGGTAAAATCCCACCATGACCAGGTTTTGCGCCCTGTGATAGTTTGAGTTCTATCATTTTGATATTAGGCGTTTTGGAACGTTGGGCGAATTTTTCAGGATCAAAACCACCATCCTTAGTGCGACAACCAAAATAGCCGGTGCCTACTTGCCAGATAAGGTCGCCCTGAAAAGTTTCGTGGTAGGAACTTACGCCACCTTCACCGGTATTGTGTGCGAAGTTGCCAATTTTTGCCCCTCCATTGAGCGCTTCAATCGCTGCGGAACTGAGACTTCCGAAGCTCATTGCAGAAACGTTGAAGATAGAAGCAGAATACGGTTGCTTGCATTCCTTGCTGCCAATGAGTACCCGCGGTTCCTCCATTTCTTCGGCGTTACATGGAGCAATAGAGTGGTTCATCCATTCGTAGCCTTCTTCGTATACTTCCAGCTGGGTGCCAAAGGGCGTGGTATCATTCTGGTCTTTTGCTCGCTGGTAAACGACCGAGCGCATGGTACGGCTAATGGGCCGGCCGTTGGTATCCGATTCGATAAAGTATTGATATAGCTTAGGGCGCAATTCTTCCATGATGTATCGCCCGCGTCCCAGAATTGGAAAATTGCGCATGATCGCGTGCTTATCCTGTACCATGTCGTAGAAGCCAATGACTACTATAGGACCGAAGAGTAGTAATAACCAATAACAGTAGGGATGGAAGAAATAACCTAAAGCAATACTGCCCAAGATGGTGAGGAGGGCAAAGACGACGAATTCGTTACGCATTTGATCATTTTTGAATTACAAACCCTAAGGTAAAAACTTAAGTAACATTACGGAGTTATGTTGCCAAAATTAATAAGGGTGGAAGGCCGCAGTTCGAATGCTTTTCATTTGGAAATGTGCTTACACAATAGCATCTTTGACACCATGGAGCAAGTACAACCGCCGTTGGAAGAGTTTTACACCACCCTGGAGAAGGCTACGCAAATGTCTTGGACAGAACTAGAGCCTAAGCAACAGTCGATTGCCCTCAGTACATTGGGTCAGCAATTGTGCCAAGCCCTGATTACCTTAGGTGATCAGCGTGCTCAAGTTTTCTCTTCGCCAAAAGAAGAAAAGAGCCCAATCCAATTACAGGATTACCTTTTTTTCTATCGTTGGCTGGCAGCAGGAAAATCTTTCTTGTTACTCTGGCGTAACACCACCTTTGAGCACTTGCATGCCCAAATGTTGTCGTTAGATGCTGAAATCAAAGCAGAAAGCTGGCAGCGCTGGCAACACGCAAGTAACCAGAACCTGACAGATGCTGCAACAGAATTGAAAAATTTGCTTCCGGAACTGGATGCCGAATACGCTGCTGCTCCAAAGATGGCAACCAAAATGGTGGATACCTGGAAGCACCAGGCACTCCCATGGCCTGTTTATCGAGAACAAATCGGGACCATCACCACCCAGATTAGGGATATCGCTGCCAAGCAGGATTTACTGGGGCAGAATAGTAACGCTTTACAAAAGATAAGAAAAATCATTCTGGACGATATCCACGCGATAGTAGCAGAGATTGATCAGCTGAAAGAGATTGCTCAGGAAGCCAACACGTATATTGAAGAAAACGCCTCAGAAGCTCGTACCCGGATTCCTATGTATCTGGAGAACCAAGAAAGCCAAATATCTCAGCAAAAACTAGGGAAACGTTTTAATCTTGCGCTGGAAAAAGGCTTGGAGGCACTGGCTGGAGAAACTCTGGTGCCGGTAGCTATTTCGGGCGCAGCTTTACAAGTTAAAGAAATCAATTTTCGCCGTTATATTTCGCGGTGGCTGGATTCCGAAACACTGCCTTTGCTATACGAGGTGTGGGAGCTGACGACCAATATCCGGAACAACCTCAAAATGGCATTGATCAATATCAGAAACCGAGCCATTTTGCTGAATAGCGAAAGCCCGGAAAGAGGAATGATTAGTGAAGACCTCTGTCAGCCGCTTCAGAGTTTCCTGATTCAAACGACCGACCGGGAGAAAGAGCTACAAAAGCTGCATGAGCTGATCCATAGCAGGTTGGATGAGAACTTTAAGTTGTCTAATGTTTTCAACGAATCGAATTTCTTCCTGGAAGTTCCGCTACAGTCTACAATTAATCAGTTTCGCGACAACCAAAATCAGTTGTTGCTGAACTTGACCCGCTGGTGGAGGAACCAACGAAAGAGAATTCGCAGGTGGCTAACATCGGTACAAGCCGAAGATGCACTTAGCGTTTCAGAAAAAGTGGTGCGTTACATCGAAAATCATGCTCCACCTGCCAATAACCAGGCTTATACCAGCATTTTCTTGACCAAAGGTTATATTGGCGAATCCTTTTGGGTTGGCCGCAAGGCTGAATTACAGCGGATCGCTACCTTGGTTAAGCATTGGCGAAAAGGCTACAGAGGTGCTGTTCTTTTACGTGGCGATCGTTTTTCTGGAAAGTCGCTCTTTGGTGATTTAGTGAGCAATCGTTATTTCCCTAACGAAACTATCCGTCTGCTTCCCAATTCCTTTATTAGCCTACAAGGCCGTACTTTTGAAACCACCTTCGATCTTGATGCTGCCTTGGAATTTATTAGTAAATACCGCTTCGAGCAACCACCCCTTATCTGGTTGGATGACCTCGAGTTATGGCATGATCCTGCATGTACCATTCATCAAAATACTAAGGCACTGCTTAGGCACATGGATCACCATGCTGGTTCAATATTCTACATGGTAGCAGCAGCCAATCCTTTGTGTGATTATCTGGAAAACAATCATGAATTAAACAGGCACTTTCAGGCTACCCTTCAATTAGATGTTATGAGCCAGGAAGAGGTACAACAAGCCATTTTGATTCGCCACGGAGCAACGCATAAGTCGCTGGTCACGAAAGAAGGCGAAACACTGGAGCCTAGCGCCTTCCAACTGGCTGTTAGTCGGGTTTATCGTGCCTCCGGGGGGAATATTGGCGAGGCACTTAATCTGTGGGCCTACCACACTCAGCGCCGCAATGAAGAACAAGTTTATCAAATGGAAGCCAACTTTTTCCAGCTCCCAAATTTTATAGAAGCAGATCAAGCACTCTTGCTGCGTACGCTACTACTCGAAAAACGTACGACAGAATACCGTTTGCGCAAGCGTTTTGGACCAGCTTTTAGCCCTCGTTACGCAGAAGCATTACTACGACTGCTGGGCGTGGGGATACTCACCAGGCACCTAGATGGATGGTTGGAGATCAATGAAGCAGCGGCGAATAGTGTCATTCGTCAATTAAAAAACAAGCAATACCTTTAGCTACTATGGATTATTTGTGGCAAGTTCACTACGACTACAGCTGGGGGGGATTGCTGAGTATCAGCATCCAACTGGCATTGTTTTATTTTGCTCTTCAGCTCGCTCATCGCATCCTGATTCGGATCAGTGCGCCAGCAAACTGGCAATTGGTTGTTGATCGTTATGTACGATACGGTTTACTGCTTTTTGAGCCTATTGTTGTATTGGTGATTGGCAGTTATTTTATGCTCATCAAGCCTTTTTTTCATGGTCTGATCGTGCTGCTGTTGCTACTGGCTTGTCTCCGGCAGTTACGCAACTATTTCAGTGGGCGAATCCTACTTTTTGACCATAACCTTAAAGTAGGTACCCGACTCAATCATCAAGACTTCAGTGGCCTCATTACTTATATTGGGCGTTTGGGACTACGTTTACAAACCAATAAAGGCTTGCATTTTCTCAACTTCGAGGACTTGTTGAAAGATGGGTATACCTTACTTATAGGAGAGAAGAACAGCAGCTTTTTTCGCCTGAAAATAAACGTGGCTGAAAAAGAGGATAATACTGCAAAATTGGAACAGTTACAGGAATTGCTTCAGGTGGTGCCTTATCTGAATTGGCTACATCGCCCTCAGATAACAACAACCAACCCTACTGATCAGCCTTGGCTGGTAGAGATTGCTCTACACGACGAAAAACACCTTAAAGACCTTATTCAACGACTGGAAGAGCAGGATTTTTCTGCTAGAACCACCAAAATATAGCCGATCTGATATGCAAGAATTATCTGCTTATACACTAATCATCGGGGCTTCACTCATTCTGATTTTATCCTTCTTCTTCGGAGAAGCCGCCCGCAAGACCAGCATTCCTTCGGTATTGATGCTGATTGTACTGGGGATCCTTCTACAATTTGTGTTGGATGCCGCCATCGGCGATCGTCCGAATTTTCTCCCGGTCTTGAAAATTCTAGGAACCGTCGGTCTTATTATGATTGTCCTCGAAGCCGCGCTGGAACTAGAACTTAAACCCGGTAAATACTTGCCTATTGTCAAGGCTTTATTTATCGCCCTGATCTGTTTATTAGTGTCGGCTTACGTAGCGGCCCTTATCCTGCATCAGTTTATTCCGGGGATGGACATGGCCTCTGCCTGGCTATATGCTACGCCTTTGTCTATTCTTTCTAGTGCCATCATTATTCCTAGTGTAACAGCGTTAAGGGAAGATAAAAAGGAGTTTCATATCTACGAAAGTACCTTTTCTGACATCTTGGGGATCATGATGTTTTATTTCCTTACGGGAAACCTGGATGCAGGCGGGCACGGCAGTGGTTTTCTTGATTTTTCGGGAAACCTGCTTCTTACCATTGGTATTGCGGTAATTGCCAGCTATTTAATTATCCTTATTTTTCAAAATATTCGTAGCCATACCAAGCTGTTTCTACTTATTGCTGTACTTCTTTTGTTGTACGCTGTAGGCAAGAAAATGCACCTTTCTTCGCTTATTATTATCCTGGTATTTGGATTGGTGATTGCCAATATGAAAGTTTTCTTTAGAGGCAGGCTAGGGCAATGGTTACATTTGGAGAAAGCCTCGCAGATGTATGAAGGTCTTCATGTGGTGACGATGGAGTCGGCCTTTGTCGTACGTACCTTTTTCTTTGTCATCTTTGGTCTTACCATTTCTCTGGCTTCTATTACGAGTTTGGAGGTCACACTTATTAGTATGGCGATTGTCGCCTCTATTTATGTGATCCGTTATATCTTTTTACGAATTTTCATTGGAAAGGATATTTTCCCCCAGCTCTACATCGCTCCCAGGGGATTAATTACCATTCTTCTATTCTACGACATTCCTGAGGCAGCTATTATTCCTGGTTTTGAACCTGGCATCCTTTTAGATATTATCATTGGCACCAGTCTGATCATGACCTTTGCTATGATTCGCGACAAGCAACGCACCAGCAAAGCTATTGAGAAAGCTAAGGAAGAACCTGTAGGTTACGAAAGATGGAAGGCTCCGACCATTGCTGAGTATGCAAAAGAAGAGGGAGATTCGGATAAGCATTAAAAGCTAAATGACAACGCGGATTAAACTTCAAAAAACAGTATAATCTGTTCTATTCGTTTAATCCGCGTTCTGTCACACAAAAGAAAAGACACGACAAGGTCCCTTTATATCACCATCCCCGCAGCAACCGTTTCATTGGTTTGCTCATCAATAAGGATGATACTGCCTGTATTGCGATTCCGGCGATAAATATCTGTAAATAAGGGTTTGGTTGTCCGTATTACTATACGAGCAATGTCGTTCATGCCGATTTCGGTATCCTCTTCGTTTCGGTGCAAGGTGTTGATATTCAGCTTGTAACGAATGTCTTTGATTACACAACGCGCATCCTGGGTCGTGTGCTTGATACCATATTTTCCCCGAGCTTGCAGTGGCTTATCATGAAACCAGCAAATCATCAGTTCTAAGTCCTGGCTCATCTCCGGGATGTTGTTTTCCCTAACGATCATGTCTCCACGGCTTACGTCGATATCGTCCTTTAGCAGCAGGGTCACTGACATTGGAGGGAAGGCTTCTTCCAGCTCTCCATCGAAGGTGTCGATTTTCGTAATTTCAGAAGTGAAACCAGAAGGAAGAACCATCACTTTGTCTCCCTTTTTGAATACCCCTCCGGCTACCCGGCCTGCATAGCCACGGTAATCATGGAATTCATCGGTATTGGGGCGTACTACGAATTGTACAGGGAAACGACAGTCGATAAAGTTATCATCACTACCGATGTGGACATTCTCTAGATAATACAATAGGGTAGAGCCTCCGTACCAATCCATGTTGGTTGATTTGTCTACTACATTGTCTCCGTTGAGGGCCGAAATTGGAATAAAATGGACGTCCTTGACATCCAGCTTGTAGCTGAATTCGGAGAACTCCTCTTTGATTTTTTCGTAAACCTCTTCGCTGTGATCTACCAAGTCCATCTTGTTGATACAGACTACCAGGTGAGGGATTTGTAATAAGCTGGCGATGAATGCATGACGCCGCGTTTGTTCTACAATACCGTGGCGGGCATCAATGAGAATCAGTGCTACGTTTGCCGTAGATGCTCCGGTGACCATGTTGCGGGTATACTGGATATGCCCAGGTGTATCCGCGATGATAAACTTACGGCGTGGTGTAGCGAAATAGCGGTAGGCCACATCAATGGTAATCCCTTGCTCTCGTTCAGCTTTTAAGCCATCAGTGAGTAGTGCCAGATTGACACCTTCCTCCCCACGACGAGCTGTCGTTTCGCGAATGGTCTCGTACTGGTCTTCAAAAATAGATTTGCTATCGTAAAGTAAGCGGCCGATTAGGGTAGACTTTCCATCATCTACACTACCCGCCGTTGAAAAACGTAATAACTCTGTATGTTGCTCTGACATCTTATTAATTTTTTCTCCCCATTTCCTAACTGGGGCGACAATTGTTAAAAGAGATAATTGGATGGCCGAAACGCTTACACAGGCCAACTCTTCCAACTTTTTAGAAATAACCCTGCTTTTTGCGATCTTCCATCGCCGTTTCGGAACGCTTGTCATCTGTTCGCCCTCCCCGTTCGGTTTGGCGGGCAGTAGCTACTTCCTGGATAATTTCTTCCACGGTAGTGGCTTCTGATTCCCAAACACCCGTACAGGTCATATCACCTATTGTACGACAACGTACCGTCATTTCTTCGACGGTTTCGGTAGGTTTCTTAGGGATGTAATCACAATCAGCAAGGAGGGTGCCATCTCTGTGAATCACATTACGCTTATGCGCAAAATATAGGCTTGGTAAGGGTACGTTTTCCATGGCCAGGTACTGCCAAACGTCTAGTTCCGTCCAGTTACTGATAGGAAAAACTCGGAAGTGCTCACCGTAGTGTTTCTTTCCGTTGAAGAGGTTCCACAGCTCGGGGCGTTGATTTTTAGGGTCCCATTGGCCAAACTCATCGCGGTGGCTAAAGAAACGCTCTTTGGCGCGGGCTTTTTCCTCGTCGCGGCGGCCACCACCCAAGGCTGCATCGTACTTTCCTTTCTCCAAAGAGTCGAGAAGAACGTGGGTTTGCAGGTAGTTTCGGCTAGCGTTATAGCCTTTCTCTTCGACCAACTCTTTATTGTCAATAGCGGCCTGTACAGAGCCTACGATGAGGCGGGCACCGTAGTCCTCAACCAATTGATCACGAAACTCCAGGGTTTCTGGGAAGTTGTGCCCGGTATCAATGTGCAATAAAGGGAAGGGAATCCGAGCGGGATAGAATGCTTTCCGCGCCAGATAAGCCATAAGAATACTGTCTTTACCGCCACTAAACAGGAGTACCGGATTTTCAAATTGTGCCGCCACTTCACGAAGAATGAAGATCGATTCTGCTTCTAATTCGCGTAAGTGATTGACATGATAGCCACTTGACATAGATAATTATTTTTTGTCGATGGTTCTTTATTGGGGCAAAGAAATAACAGGAGATAAAGCTGTATACACTTGTGCTACAGCTGCCTCCACCGTCATATCTCTGGTTGGAACAGTTAAAAATGCACGCTCTGGTGCTTCATAAGGAGAATCAATACCTGTAAATCCTTTGATTTCGCCACGGCGGGCTTTGGCATACAATCCTTTTACATCCCGTGCTTCACAGACCTCTAAAGGGGTGTCGATGAAAATTTCCAGAAAGTCTTCCTTTCCGATGATTTCCTCTGCCTGTTTGCGAATAGCCCTGGTGGGGCTAATAAAAGAACAGAGAACAATTACACCAGAGTCTAAGTACAGTTTGGCGACCTCTGCAATGCGTCGGATATTTTCCTGACGATCTTCGAGGCTAAAGCCCAGATTGTTGTTAATCCCGGTGCGAATATTGTCGCCATCCAAGACCTGCGGGAAGTAACCTTCGGCAAACAGGCGCTGCTCCAAGCCTTGAGCTATGGTACTTTTGCCAGAGCCAGATAAGCCCGTTAGCCAAAGTACTTTTGCTCGTTGTTGTAAACGATTTTCCCGCTCTTCTCGTGAGAGTAGGCGGTCAAAAATTGGGTGTATATTTTCAGTTGCCATTTACGTCTGTGCTGTCTCTTAATACTCGTTTTTTACCTGTCAACTTGCGAATAGTACCTCGTGGAGCCAATTGCCAAGCTCTTTCATGCAGGTAATAAAGTGCAAATTTGATAAAAAATTCGATAAACCCAATTTCGAGGGCCATCTCAATATCACCGGTGGTAAAGAAAGCAATGGCAATGATAGTAGTTGTTGCTACCACCCTCCAACTTAAGGCCTTTAATACGCTCCGTAAGCGGGATTCTCTCTGTATTTCTGTCATTGATTGCTTTGTTTTGCTGGGCAAAAATACAATTCCTACTTAAATAATAGGAATTAAAGGGATTTAATTTTCAAAACTCTTTAATAGACTTGTTCTGCTCGATCAGGTTGGTGGGAACTCCGAGGACCGTAGGGACGATCACCGAAGGTAACATAAGGCGCAATTTGTCCCTGTGATATCCCAGCAGAACAAGTCTAATCTTTATAGATAGCGACTACTCTTTCTCCGGGTTTTGCGTAGCCCCTGTACATTCCTTCCGAATTAAAAGGCATAGCAATATTTCCCATTTTATCCAGGGCAATCAGGCCGCCTTCGCCTCCTGCTTTTACTAATTCTTCGTTTATGACCTCAGAGGCTGCGGTGTTAATGTCAATTCCTTTATAGGCCATTCTTGCTGCTACATCATAGGCGACCGCCCAGCGGATAAAGAACTCGCCATGCCCTGTGCAACTGACGCCACAGGTAGCGTTATCTGCAAAGGTACCTGCTCCGATGATCGGTGAATCTCCTAAGCGGTTCCAGCGCTTGTTGGTCATACCTCCGGTAGAGGTACCTGCTACAATGTTGCCTTCCTTATCCAGGGCAACACAGCCGACGGTGCCTTTTTTACGTTCATTATGGTCCAGCTCTACCTGGGCTTCTCCTTCTTCCTTTTCGCGATCTAGTGCTCTTTGCAAGGCATCCCAACGGCGTTGGGTATAGAAATAGGAAGGGTCTACAATTTCCAGATTTTGGTCAGCAGCAAACTGTTCTGCACCTTTTCCCGTAAGGAGAACATGAGGCGATTTTTCCATCACAGCCCGCGCAGCCGAAATGGGATGTTTAATATTTGATACCCCACCGACTGCTCCAGCCATACGGTCGTTGCCCATCATCAGTGAGGCGTCCATTTCGTTGTGGCCTTCGTGGTTAAATACGGCACCTTTTCCAGCGTTAAACAGCGGTGAATCTTCCATGAAATGGATCGTTTGCTCTACAGCATCGATAGAAGTTCCGCCGTTTTTAAGAATTTCTTCCCCAATATCCAGAGCTTTATTGAGTGCTTCCCGATAGGCGGCATCCTGCTCTGGCGTTAAATCAGAACGTAGGATTGTCCCAGCTCCTCCGTGAATTACAATGGCGTATTCCGCTGGAGTTTCTTCGGTATTTATTGTCTTTTCCTTGGTTTCAGAGCCATCGTTGGTAGCTTCAGTAGGAGCTTCACAGGCCCAGAATAGTAGCGCGAAAAAGCATAGTGTGCTAATATTTTTCAACATGGAAATAGTGTTTTGAGATATTAAGAACGCCTGGTGTTGCGACGCCAAGACAATGAAATGAAGGCAAAGATAAGCTATTGTACACAGAGCGACTGCCACAAATACAAAACGGCGGCACCCTGGTTGGGTGCCGCCGTTTGCTGTGCAAGACATTAAGCAAAGCGATTAATGAATTACGTATTTACAGAAAACTGATCCTGTCGGAAGAGACACTGGCGATGTGTCTCTTCCATGACAGGGTGATTCCATTATTTCACCACTACCATTTGCTTGGTAGCGCGGTAATCGCCAGCTTCGATAGTGTAGTTCAATACACCAGTAGCGCCATTGATCATTTGCTTGGTCACCGTAATGGTCTGGTAACCTGCGCCAAACACTGTAATTGATCCAGCGTTGGTGTACAGTACACGACCGGTTAGGTCAGAGATTGTCAGTTGAACCTTTGCTTCTTTCGGCAAGTTGAAACCGATTTGAGTTTCAGCCTGGAAAGGGTTAGGCATGTTCTGGTACAACTGGAAACCTTGGATAGCAACTGCTCCGTTGGTAAAATCAATACCTACGTTCATGATGTTACCATTGCTATAAGCTTCGGCAGTTGTGTAGCGGCTATTTACCGTAAGGATATCGCTAAGTTGAGCATCTGTAGTTGCCTGAATTACCAAGCTAAACAGTACTTCTTCTTTCGCAATTGCCTCATTGTAGTTAGAGCGGTTCCAGCTCATTGTAATGAAGCCTTCCTGTGCAAAACGTAGACCGAAGTTTTCCGCTGTTGCTACACCGTACTCTACATCTACCAAGCTAGCACCTTGTAATTTCAGGGTTCCCTGAAATCCAGTGATAGCAGCCATGTCTAATGCTGTGAATGCAACAGTATAGGTGTTGCCAGCCTTCAATGACTGGTTTTCAGCTAGCATATTGAACTGTCCGTTCACGGTACGATCATCACCAGCTAATGCATTAGCTTGTGCACTACCGTTGACGTCACCAATCTTGACAGCTACGAAATCGGCAGTTACCGTTCCTACCAGGTTGTTCACGTTACTTAGTTCCGGGAATGCTACAAACCAAGGGTTCGTAGGCAATGGGAAGTTGTACGTAACTGGGATAAAGCGCCAGCTGGTATTGTTCGGGAAGCTTGTTTCGATGTTCAAGATCAGTTTACGCAATTGGATCATATCCAGGGTAGATACGGTACCAGAACGGTTTACGTCGGCAGCAATCATTTTGTAAGGGCTGTTCAACGTCTGTACACCAAGAATGTGCTTAGCCATCAACACAAGGTCGAAGGTAGAAACACCGTTCAGTGGGTTAGCATTCAAGTAAGGAGTAATCGAGTAGTCACCACCTTGAGTAAGGCTAAAGGTGAACGTACCGTTAGCGTTGGTCACCATTGTTTGGGTACCACCATTCACATTTACTTCTACACCTTGTACTGTTTCATCACTTTCGGTAGCGATAACACCTTGGATTGTTCCGTTACCAGCAGGGTTACAGCTGGTGTGCTGCTGAACCAGGATGTAAGTTTCACAGTAATCGTAGTTGCCTTCTTGGTCGAAAGCGTATACATATACTACAGTAGTCTCTTCGTCTTCATCAGTCAATACCAAGCCGGTATCATCAGGGCTAGGAACGAAGTTAGGGTTAGCTTCTACATCAGCAGCACGGTAAATAGCGTACTTGGTAACGCGTGGCAGACCCGTTGTTGGGTGTACAGCTGGTCCTTGCCCAGTACAATCGTAAATCGGAGAAGCTTCGAAATCGCTTGCCCAAATAGCCATTGCACAACCACCACCTTCTTGAGGCATCAGGGTTACGGTCAGGCCGTTGATACAAATAGGAGCAGGGCCTTTGCAGTCTACAACATCAAATTCGATGATTTTGCTTACTTGGTTACCACAACCATCCTGGAACAATACGCGGAAAGCGTGCAGGATGTTATCACCCATTGCTGAAGTGATGATTGGGAAAGTACCAGTGAATACGAAAGTACCATCACCATTGTTGGTAATGTTACCAGTAGCGTCGGCATCAGCTACAAATTCGTTAGACTTGATGAAGCCATCACGGTTAGCATCTACTGCGAATGCATCCAGGTTAGCAGATACGATGGTTACTACCAAGTTACCGCTTTGGTTAAACAGTTCGCAATCATCAGCTACGCTGAAAGGAATGCTTACAGGAGCACCACAAGTACCAGTTACGCTACCAAATTGGCCAGCAGTAAGGGTTGGGCACAATGCCGTTGGTCCACCGAAGTTACCTACGCTTACTACAGGTGCAGTAGAGTCGTATACTTTAATAAACTGAGTGTACTTGTAGCGGCCGTAGTTTGGCAGTGTAGGCGCAAAACAGTTATCAAGGCTTGAGTCACCATTGCGGTCATTGTGACGACG
>NZ_JBOEFX010000151.1:0-20997 GCF_050633125.1 Lewinella sp. | reverse complement strand
CTCATCAACCGTACAGGGCTGTTGCTAATGACTAAATTTTGGCGCGCTTTCCTAAGCAGAAAGGTTGTCTTTTGGGCAGACGCCCTCACGTATCGTGCCTACCTCGTTTTCGCAAAAAATCTTTTGGAATGCTACCCACGCCGCCATCAACTTCTTCCATTACGGATGAAAAATTTGCGGGATTACTTAGGGCACTCTAACTATGGCCACCGCTATTGCCCGTCCAGCGGGACGGTTGCTAAAGATAGTTTTTTGGTTAATGATCCTCAAATGATTATTGCCGAAGAAAAACTCCGAGACCCTGATATCTACCTTTTTGCAAAGGCAAATCCTGAATACCTGCAAGGATCTGGCCTGTTGACAATGGGCCCTGTCACCTGGGAAAATCTGGTCTTTATGGTTAAGAAAGCCTTTTTGAAACTCAAGGCTGCGCCTATGATGACTCCTGCAAATTCTTTACAAACCGAATACACCAGATAAGATGCAAATACAGAAAATATCCTGCCACCATATACAGATTCCATTACGGATTCAATTTGCACAAGCCAATCAGAATGCACTGTCCTCTAACTCAATTATTGTTTGTATTCAAACAAAGGAGCGATCCATAGGATTTGGCGAAAGTTGCCCACGAACCTATGTGACAGGAGAAGATATAAGCAGTGTTTTAGACTGCCTTGCTAAGTGGGAGGGAGAGTTGGAAAACTTAGTGTTTTCTTCGCTAGAGGACATAGAAAAATGGACCAGTGAGCAACTCGATAAGGGTATTGGCCCTGCGGCAGTATGTGCCATCGAACTTGCACTGTTAGATGCTTGGAGCTGGGAGTATCAAAGAGATTTGGCAGAAGAACTGGGCGCTGGCATCACTTCGTCTGAGGTGCAGTACAGTGGCGTTCTTCCGCAAGGTAACTGGGGTAAACTTGGACCTATTGTAAAGCAACTGAATTTTTCTTCCTGGAAATTTAAAGCTTATGGCACAGTAGCGCCCAATTTGCATCGTATTAGAGAAATGAAAGCCTTAATAGGGAGTACAACGCCAATTCGCATGGATGCTAATGCTGGCTGGAGTTTAGCGATGGCCCGAGAGCAAATCAGTAAGGCACTTACTTTAGGTGTTACTTCTTTTGAACAGCCACTTGCGTCTGGCGAGGATAATGAAGCAAGACAGTTGGTACAAGCGTTTGGTAGTCAGGCGAGTATTATGGCCGATGAGTCATTGTGCACGTATGCTGATGCAATGCGATTGATTGAAAATGGGGCGTGCAATCATTTTAGCCTCAAACTTTCCAAAAACGGAGGGCTATTTAATACCCTTAAGATTTACCGTTTGGCTCAAGCGAATGGGATACGCTGCCAGTTGAGTGCTCATTATGGTGAAACCAGTATTCTTACAGCAGCGGGGTTGCTTTTTGCAATGATTGCTCCGGAGCTGACGGCTTGCGAGGGGGCTTTGGGGACGATGCTTTTGAAAGAAGACCTTACTTCTTGCCCCCTTATGGTGGATAAGGACGGAACGATTGATGCACCTGCTTTACCTTTTATGGGGTGGCCTGTAGCGGTTGATCAACGGAGGTTGCTGCAGTATAGCAAGTTGAAGTTGCAGAAACAAGCGGTAGCAATAGCGATAGAAGCGTAAAAGGGAAAGCTCCCAAATCAGAAATTCTCTATATTATACTATCTTCTCATGGCAAGTATTTTTTACGTCCTCACTTTATTAACGGTACTGCTCTTGCTGAGGTTACTTTATCAGCAAAGGAAGAAATATCTTCGACTAGAAGGTAGAATGGAGGTGCTAAGTGCGCGGCTGAGTCCCCATTTTTTTTCCAACAGCCTGAATGCAATCGAAAGTTTGATCAACTTGGACCAAAAGCGCGCAGCTTCAAAATACTTGATCCATTTCTCTCACTTGATGCGCAAGGTTTTGCTGGCCTCGCGCGGACAAACTACCAGTTTGAGTAAGGAATTAGCAATTACGAAGCATTATTTGGCAATGGAAGAACTCCGCTTTAAGAGTAAATTTAACTATCAAATGAAAATTTCGGTTGAGCTAAAAACAGACTGCATTGTGGTGCCTTCTCTTATTTTTCAACCTTTTCTTGAACAAGCTATTTGTGAGCGTATTGTGCAGAATGAATTGCCAAGTTTACTCTCCTTGGAGACCAAGCGGGAAGGTTCCTATTTATGTTGTATTATTACAGATGAACTAATTGGTCATGGGAATACTGCCTTGCCTCGCGTGTCTACGAAACATCGAAGTGAGCATAGCCTCTTAAAGTTCGCAAATCGACAATTGTTAGGTCAAGAGGATACAAAGGTGGAGGTGAGTGACCTACGAAACGAAAATAACGAAGTTTGCGGCACCCGTACCTTATTGTGGTTGCCGTATAAAATATCTAGTCATGAGTAAGTTAAGAGCCATTTTGGTAGAAGATGAACCCAGCGGCATGGACAATCTACGTTGGAAACTGCAAAACAACTGCCCAGAGGTAGAAATTATAGCGGAATGTACCAGTGGCAAAGAAGCTATCCGGGCGATAAAAATGCACCTGCCGGACCTGCTGTTTCTTGATATCCGATTGGGTGATATGAGTGGTTTTGATGTACTTGAGGCTATCAAGCACCCTACTTTTGATCTTATATTCACGACCAGTTACGATGAATATGCCATTCAGGCGATCAAAAACAGTGCGCTTGATTATTTGCTAAAGCCGATTGATGAAGACGAATTGCTGGATGCGGTAGGCAAAGCACGCCAAAAACAAAGAAGTAGCAGTTTCGCCGGAAATACACCAGAGGTTCCTGTGGCACCCCGGTTTGGATTCCCTATCAGTACTGGCCAGCAATTTATTGAACTGTCAGAAGTGATTTATGCACAGGCAGAAGACAATGTAGCATTGGTTTACCTGAAGGAAGGAAAACCACTGAAAATCAGTAGATCATTAGGTTGGGTGGAAGAAGAGTTGAAAGACCTGGGCTTTTGCCGAATCCACCATTCTTACTTGATTAATTTAAGTGCAATGACGGAATACATTCGCAATGAAGGCGGCTTTGTGATTATGGAAGGTGGTAAAGCCATCAGCATTTCTCGCCGCCGAAAGGATGATTTCCTTAAGGCATTGGATCGGTTTAATTTGAACACTTAGCCTATGAGCACCACCTCGCCAAAACCCATTGAATCACCGTCCAAAAGTCCACCTTTTGCGGGGCGTCGTATTTATTGCCTCCTGATTGGTATTGATCGCTACGAGGTGCCGGGGGCAAATTTGGGAGGTTGTGTTCAGGATAGTAGAGCTGTTGAGAAGTACCTACGCGAGAGTGTGAGCAATGCAGGAGAATGCCTGCATTTACTTTGTCTGTGGAGCCCTGTTTTACAGCAGCAAGAGGACCCAGAGATAAAGGCACCTATGCCTGCTAGTAGAAAAGTAGGAACAGCCACGCGTTCGGAAATTATAGCGGGTTTTAAAGACTTTCTCACCCAGGCCGAGGAAGACGATATAGTTCTTGTTCACTACAGTGGGCACGGTTCCTACGAAACCCGACCAGAAGAACTCTGGCACTTGGACCCAGAAGAACGCAGTACACATCGCGCGGAAACCATCGTTTGCCAGGATAGTTTTACTACAAAAAACGGGCAATTTGTACCCGCCTTACGCGATAAAGAATTACGCTGGTTGATTGCTGAAATCGCAACGCGTAACCCTAATATTGTGCTGTTGATGGATTGTTGTAATGCCAGTGGTAATACCCGATTTAAAGAAGAGGGCACACTGGCACGTTTTACACCATTAAAAGGAATAACGGAACAGAACGACATTGCTTCGTATCTTTTTTACCAAGATGATGAAGCCGCGCGATTGGCCTTGTCTTCTGATCCAACCCAGTTCCATTTGCCAGAAGGCCGGCATTTGGCACTTTATGCGTGCCACAGTTATCAGTTGGCTAAAGAAACCACTTTTAGAGAAGGTCGCTTTGGCGTTTTTACCTATTACCTTCTCCAAACCCTCAGGGCTACTCGTGGGCGAATTACTTACCGAGATCTGTTAAAGTTGATTCGTGCTAAAGCCAAAGAAAGGGTTACACATCAAAGCCCTCAGGTTCATGCGAGCCTGCCAGAAGACTTGGATAATTACTTTTTGGGCAACCAGTCCGCGGAATCTGAAAAGGCACCTTTTACCTTGTTACGCGCGGATAATCCGCTGGAAGCTCGTCTCGATGCAGGTTCTTTACATGGTCTTCTTGGCCCGGAGGAAGGGGCTACTTTTTTTGAAGTGTTATCGAATAAGTCGTCGGCAGAACCGACCGAAGAAAGGTTGGCTCTGCTCAAAAACATTACTCCGGCTCATAGTATCGTCAGTTTTACTGATGGTAAACCCTTTCCGGAGGGGGAGTCCTTACTCAAGGCAATTGTACATAGCTCACCAGTGCCAAAAACAAAGGTGTGTATAGAGCTAGAAGATGAGGAGAAGCTGCTTGATGAAGCAACCCTTTCTCCTGGTCAGGGGCAACTGCTAGAGGCTCAAAAGGATTTATTGAATTTGCTCAAAGACGCCCCTCATCTTTCTGTTGTGAAAAAAGAAGGCGGCGGTTGGCAATACCGGCTATTCATTTATTTATATAAAGGAGAAAAGAAATTACGCATCTGTGCAAAAGATGAAGTTGGAGCCCTCATTCAGCCACGAATAGGGTGGGATAAGCCTACCATGCAAGCTTTTATTGATGAACTGGCCCATCTTGGGAAATGGCAGCGCACCCTTTCCCTACGGAACGATCATCCGGCTTCCATTCCTCAAGGGCTAGTGACAATTGATGTTCTTAATGTTGCGGGAGAGGTCGTCAACGTGCAAGAAAAAGATATTGTCCTGAAAGCTACACCTGAAGGCGAACCAGATCCCCAGTTGAAGTTCAGAGTCCGATTGCAGAAAACTTACCCTGGGCCTTTGTATTGTGCCTTGTTGCATTTAAGACCAGATTTTGGTATCAACCCCAGTTTATTGGCCAGCGATGCCCATTTGGGGACTGTTGAGTTCATGAATGGTGGGCGGATGATTAAGCGGGAGCAACTGGAAATTTACGCAGGGTCTCACATTCAACTTCCAGGAGGCGCAGACCCGGAAGGCCTGTTCTTGGCTTTTAGTTTGCCACCAAACAAAAGAGGGATTCCTGTTGAGGAAGTAGAAGATCACTTCAAGCTTATTGTGAGTACCGCCCAGTTTGATCCGATGCACTTGTGGCAGAATAGCCTCCAGCGGGCTAAAGTTCCCCGAACAGGCGGCGCACCGAAAATAGGCAACGCTTTTGATAGTTTATTGAGTGATATTCAGCATCGCGGCGTAAATTGGGGGGGGATGCATTCCCTGACTCGTCGCAAAGTGCCCGATTGGTATACCACCAGCGTCACCGTTAAAACCCTTAGAGAATGAATCAATTGAAGCAAAGGCTATCGGCTAAAGTAACTGTCTTCCTGGTGTTGCTATGCGCGATGTTTACAGCTTGTAACGAAGCACCAGTAAAAGAGCAAGTCACTCAAGAAGAACAACCAGTAGACACTACTCGTGTCAAGACGGTAGACCAAGACAGCATAGAAATCGATGAAGCAGCAGTGCCCTACGTGTCGCTTTTAGATCAACGCAACCAAGTTGCCAACGAAGCCATAATTGCCGCACTTATTGAGGAAGGAGCAAAAAATGTGCTTTATACCAGTAGCAATTCTGTTTTGTCTAGTTTACATCCTTCACCTCCAGTAGCTTATGATAAAGTTTCTTTCTTCGTTTATTTAGAAGATTTACTACGTTTTGCGCAATATGAAACTCAAGCAGGAGAAGTGCAAATGAGTGAGCCTAAAAAGATAATCTGGCCGGGGTATTCAGGATTGCCGGAGCCAAATCATGAGGCTTTGGCTTATCCATTGGTTCGCAAGGATTACCTTTCTGAGTATTGTCCGGGGTGCCTGAATCCCGCTTTTGTAGCGCTGAATGGAAAGGAGGTTGACCCTACTCAGGTTTCCCACCCTCGTTATCAGCCGCTATTGGAGCTATATACCCAGATTTTTGATCCTCAAATTCGGCAGGCTTTGTATAGAGATTACATTGCTTTCGCATATGAAGAATTAGGTACACAAAAAACGAACCTTAATGCTCAAAGCAGAGCAACAGCAGCTTTGGCTTCTCAATTCAATCAGCGGGCACAAGCAGAAGTAAACTCCGAAAAGCAACAACAGGCCAGTCGTATGCAGCAATACTTTACCAGCTTGAAGCAGGCATGGAAAAGCAAGGACGAAAGGGCCATGGATAGGTACCTCAATGAAATACTGCAGCTACAGGAGTCATTGTTGGAGCCACTCCCCATTCAAGATGATATCGTTCGGTTTTTTACGAGTGAAAACAAAGGCAACCCACTCTCGAAGGCTATTAAGACAAAAGCAGGGCAATTGAAGAGTTATCGACCTTTAGCAGTATCCAGTGATGAGCGTGTACTTTCAGTAACAGCCATGAGTTTTGCGCAGAAAGCCCTGCAAGCGACTCCGCTAAATCCTGAAGAGTTGCAAAAAATCAGAACAACGCTAAATGGAGCTCGTGATAGGGTGACAAATTACACAAGGGAAAAAGCGGCTACAACCGAGCAATTAGCAGTATACACGACGGTGTTTACCGATGAGGAAAGAACTTTCTTCAATGCTTACTTGCTCAGTTTTCAATACCATATTAATATATGGAAACGCTTTCAATTGCAATTGGAAGAATTACTGGACGTGCCTCCGGAAGAAAACTCTTTTTCCTATTTGTTGCTGCTTGACCATGCCGTCAAGGAACGAGAGAAAGCGCTGGCCAGCAACCCCCTCATTGCCACGGCACACAGTAAACTTCGTAAGCTGGCTGGGATTTACTACCGGGAGTTACGCGAAAAAGAAGCTATTTTTAAGCAGCACGAATAATATGAAATACGAACTCAGCCACGATACCATCGCTCGCCAGGTCTTCGAGAAGGCCAGTACCGAAGCACGTACGCGCCGCAAGGTAGAGCGGTATATCAGCGAACGCTATGCTGCCTACCAAGAGCGCGGCGCTCAACTGACGCAGGATGATGTTGATTTTGTTTGGCCACATCTCGATCAAGTTAATAGCCGGACAGAGGAATTGGCATTTTTACACCAAGGAAAGCGCAGACTGCAACGCAAACGGAGGATTCGTTTGCTACTGCTAGCTCTCACTAGTGTTGCTTTTGCGATCCTGGCGTTATGGGCCAATAGCCAGCGTGATGCGGTTGAAGCCCGTGAACAGCAAAGTAAATCCATGCGGATAGGATTGGCGGCCCGCTACGCGCTTTACGAAGGAAAGCCACGGGAAGCATTCCGATTGGCGGAACAAACATTGTTGTGGGATAATGATGATGACGCGACAGCAATCGCCCGAGAGGTACTGCTCGAAATTAAGGAGAACCCGCTGGTGAGAAGTATTCATCATAAGGATACGATTACGACGCTACAATTTTCCCAAGATGGTACTTACTTTTTGAGCGCTTCACTGGATGGAGAAGTAAGGTTATCCAATTTAGACGGGAAAACCCTGAACCGCCTACAATACGATAACGGTATTCGCTGGGCTCGACTTTTACCTGCGGGGAATCTCGTTTTGAGTCTCAGCACAACGGGGAAATTGATGCTTTGGGATGTAACCGGTAATAAAATTCAAACCCTGGCTAAAGACCTTGAGTTTTCGAGCGCCGAATTGAGTACCGATAACGCTCAATTGGGGGCGATCACCGATAAGCAGGTGTATGTTTGGGATTTACGAGAACTAGCCAAGCCTCCACTGATTGTTAGTCTGGAAGCACCCGTAGTTAGCCTCGGTTTTTTGCAAATAGAAAAGAAGTGGGATCTCATCACTGCCGATGTTAATGGTGATATTAAACGTTGGAATGCCGCTGGCGAAGCCGTTTTAGATTATCAAAACCTTTTGGCTAAAACCGTAAATGGGATCAGCGTAAGCCCCAATAATGATAAAATTGTTTTTCGTACGGCAGCGGGCGATTTTATGCTGGCGAGTAACGGCGATACTCTCAAAACTAGAGCTGCCCTCTTGTTTCGTGCCTATCAACCGACACATTCGGCCTTTACTCCTAGTAAACAGCCGGAAAGAATCGTTTCCATCAGTCGCGATACCAATATTATTTACGTCTGGAACATCAGTTCAACCCAAACTTACCTCGATATGCAGTGGTCTCCCAAAGGGAAAGCTCAATTTGGGGCCATGAGCAATAATGGGCGATTTTTTCTGGGTGCGAGTGACGATAATGAAACGATGGTTCAGCAGATTGTAGATAGCCTTTTGAAACAAAACGAAGAACTTTTTCGCTTTAATAATTGCACTTTATGGGGAGTATACGCACCTAATAATGTACACTTTTTATCGACTGCTGGAGGAAATCAGGCACTGCTCTGGAAATTTGATTTCGATTACGTGGCGGAGAAAGAGGCACTGAATGAAGCACAAGTGATCCAGTATTATCAAACGAGATTAAGGCCGCTTACACAGGAAGAACAAACGTATTTTCGGTTGAAATAAATAAACCTATTACCATGAAACACCAAGCCTTATTATTCATTTTACTATTCGGTCTTTTCTCCGCACACCTACAAGCACAGTTTATTAGCGGAGTTACTGATACCCTTGACCTAGGCGGTGAAGATGTAGCCACTACGATGAATGCCAATCGTGGCCTGGACCAGACACTTTCTAACCGCAATTGGTGGCTTGATTTCTTGAAAGCCGATTCCATCCGGATGAGGCCAGAAGTTACTTATACACGGACGCTGGCCATCAGTTTTCGGAATTATGAAAGGGATCCTGGTACCTGGGTGCCTTATCAGAACTTAAATATATTTTTCTACTTGGAAGACTTGGAGGACCTGCATAGCAACCTCTTATGGCAAACTTACAGATATAGTCGTGTGGTACCAAAACCAGGTGCTATCCGTCAGTCTCCACTTGGAGGGCGTAACCGTCAACCGGCACAGAGCAATGATCGTGTCATGGCCAATCCCAATACGATCACTAATAACGCTGTTGCTCCACCGCTGTACCCTTTTGTCCGCAGAGATGTTTTAGGCGAGTTTAATATCCGCAAGAATCCTCGTTATGTAAATTACTCAGAGTCCGCCAAAGGGCGAAGGAGCCCTGATAACCGTTACCTTACTGTTTTCAAAAATAGCAAAGCGCTTAATCAGCTATATCGCCTGGCTTTCTACGATGGTACAAGTGCAGATTTGTATGTTTGGGGCACCCCCATAGCAATTATTCATCCTGATCCGATGATAGATGTCAATGAGGCGGTAACGGCCGTCTATTTGGATATTTCAGCGATGGTAGAGGGAGGAATGAAGACGGCCTATAACAGCCAGAACCGTTCTGAACAGGTCGATAAATTAAATGCTCGTCAGGTACAGCAGGCCATACCGCTGTTGAGAAATGTACCAATTCCCTTTACTTACAAGAGAATCCTGGGAGCCAGACGCCAGCAGCTTAATGTCAATCTACCTGCACAAAAAAGCTCCCTCGAAGCATTGGTAGCACAAAGAAATGCTTGCAGCTCCTTTTTGAGCCAAAGAGAGGTGACGCTGTTCAACTGGCTAATTGATCAAAAAACGCAACTGGTGGCCTGGCAAACAGCTGCAGTAGATGGGCTAGGAACCATCCTGAGTGCACCTGGAAATACGGCAACTTATAGCCAGTTGGCAGTAGTTTCCGAATACTTACGTGTTAGTACTGTTCTCCTTAATAACCTTACGGATAATCCGAAACTGCAATATGCGTTAGAGCGCGTCAAGGTTTCGTACTACGTTGCGGCAATGGCTGCTGAACGAGATTTTACGAGTAAACTCAATGAGTGAAGGTGGGTTTTACCCTGTTGTGTTCCTGATACTGTAGGTGAACCTCACATTAAAATAAGTTTTTGTCTTTTTATGAAATACGAACTCAGTCACGATACCATCGCTCACCAGGTCTTTGAAAAAGCCAGCACCGAAGCGCGTACGCGCCGTAAGGTAGAGCGGTATATCAGTGAGCGCTATGCTGCCTATCAGGAACGCGGTGCGCGCTTGACTCAGGATGATGTGGATTATGTGACGCCTTATTTGGGACAAGTGAATGTTTCTGTTGAAGAGAGTGCGTTTATAGTTTTCGCCAGAAAGCAATTGCTTACTAAACGACGGAATATACGCCTGTTGGTTATCGCTATCATTGTGGTACTATTAGGCTTAACAGCTTGGGCGGTGATTAATGGGCAGCAGGCGGTAGCCAGCGAAGAACGTGCGATAGTCAATGAAGAACGCGCGATAGTCAATGCATTGCAAGCCAAAGAAAGTGCTGCCGAGGCGACCGCCAAGGCCCAAGCGCTCGAAATTAAAGAAGCAGAATTACAGCAGTCACTGGAAGAAGCACAAATCGCTAGAGATACTTCGGAACTTCGGCGAATTGCTGCGGTAATGGCCCAGCTTCAAGCTGATCTGAATGCAGAGGAAGCCTTGGTGCAAAGAAGGAGTGCTGAAATACGATTGCGAGAAGCAGAAGCACTCACCCTTATCGCCAGAGCGACTTCTTTGCCTAGGAGCGAAATGGCTATTGCACTACGGATTGCTCAGGCTGCTTATGAGCACACCGATAAGCCCCCAGCCGCTGTTCAAAAAGGTATGGCTGACATTTTCTATGGCCAGTTTGGCAAACCAGGATTGCCCTTGTTTCAAAAGGATTTTTCAGGACATACGAATGATGTTCGATCTGTAGTGTATTCGTATAAGGGTACAGAAGCTTTAACTACCTCAAAAGATGGAACTGCTAAATTATGGTCATTGAATGGAACGGAGCTGGCTAGTTTTGGAGGGAAGGATATGGGATACATTTTGTCGGCTGTCTTTTCGCCGGACGGCACTCAAGTGCTTACTTCTTCTAATTTTGGTACCTCAACATTATGGACGCTGGATAGACAGAAATTGGCCAGCTTTGCAGGATATAAGGCTTCATTTTCACCCGCGGGCACGGAGGTAGTTACTGTTGAGGAAGATGGTGTGGTGAAACTATGGACACTGAACGGAGAAGAGGTGAAAGGTTTTGATTGTGGAGAAGATAATCTTTATTCAGCAATTTTTTCGCCTGATGGTAAGCAGATATTGACAATTGCAGGCGGAACTACGGTAAAGCTATGGACGCGGAATGGGGAGGAACTAGCTCATTTTACAGGACACACAGAAGCGGTATGTTCTGCTGTCTTTTCGCCCGACGGTACTAAGATATTAACGGCTTCTAATGATGATCGAGCAAAATTATGGTCATTAAAGGGTGAGGAGTTGGTTAGTTTTGAGGGGCATAAGGGGGACGTACGTTTTGCAAGTTTCTCACCTGATGGGACTGAGGTATTGACAGCCTCCTACGATTACAGTGCGAAACGCTGGGCATTGGATGGAACAGAACTAGCTAGCTTTGATGGGCATATGGGATACGTTTTGTCGGCTATTTTTTCTCCTGATGGTACCCAGGTTTTGACGGCATCATATGCAGGTAGTGCAAAAATATGGTCATTAGACGGCGAGGAATTGGCTAGCTTAGAAGATAAAAGTCCTGTCTTTGCTGCCGTCTTTTCTCCTGATGGAAGGCAGGTACTAACCGCTTCGATGGGAAGAAGTGTCAAGTTATGGGCGTTGTTTGGTCCTGAAATATTCAATTTTCAGGATGCTTCCGCTGATTTTTTTTTCGCCACCATTTCTCCTGATGGTGAAAAAATACTTACTGTTCATGATGACAACGCCAGATTATGGGTAAAGGAAAAGGCCAATTGGGTCTTTATTAAAAAATACACAACGAATATTAGAGCTGCCGCATTTTCACCTGATGGTATGAAGATATTGATGGCTTCCCATAATGGCATATTAAAATTATGTACATTGGAAGAGGAAGAGCTGGTCCGTTTCAATGGCTCTACCACGCTTGTCAATAATGAGGTTTTTTCCCCTAGTGGAACTCATCTGGTCTCTACACCTTATGGGGGGAGTCCGAAAATATGGGAGGTGATATCCGGTAAGTTAGTTGCAGATTTAAAAGGGCACAACAGCGGGATTAGAACTGCCGTTTTTTCCCCTGATGGTGAACGTATTGTGACCGCATCTTATGATCATACCGCAAAAGTATGGGATGTAAAGTCCGGGGAGATAGTTGCGGATTTAAAAGAGAATTCGGTAGTTGAATATGCCGTATTTTCCCCTGATGGGACTAGGGTAGCTACTGCATCAAGGGATGGCAGCACTAAAGTATGGGATGTAGTATCAGGTGATTTGATTACAGAAATTTTCGCGGAAAATAGCACAAGGGGGGATTTCGTTATTTTTTCCCCTGACGGTGCAAGCATCGCCACAGCATATGCTGACGGTATTTTAACGTTATGGGATGTAGTATCCGGTGATCTGGTGATGGACTTTAAGGGACATACTAATGATGTTTTCTCTGCCGATTTTTCTTTTGATGGTACTAAAATTGTTACTTCATCAAGGGATGGCAGTGCTAAAGTATGGGATGTGAGTTCTGGTAGGATATTGGCGGACTTTTGGAAGCACAATCCAGTTGCTGACTTGCAAAAGGTCAGCAGAATTAATTTAATTACTTCCGTCGTGTTTTCGGCTGATGGTAGGAGCGTGTTTTCAGTATCAACAAATGGCATCGCCAAAATATGGCCCACCCCCCAACGTATCTACAACTACCTCAAAAACGAAGCCGGCATCCCTCAGCTCACCCCAGAACAACGAAAGCTCTATGGAATTGATTAAATTATCTACAGCATCGCTGTACAGACGCATTGCAATGCGTTTCAACGGCAACGAAAACAATACGGACCAGCAAACCATCCAACGAACGAACCAGTAAAACCAACAAACCCGTAAAAGCATGACCCCCATCATCTTCCTCACCTTCGCCAATGACCCAGACGCGCATCTGGACCTCCTCAAAGAGGAGAGCCGCCGCCTGTACGGTGCTTTGGAGGAGCTGGATCGCAAGGAATACCTCAAGCTTATCCGCGAGGAGAGTGCGCAGGTCAAAGACATCTTTGCGACCTTCACCAAGAATAAAGAACGCATCGCCATCTTTCATTATGCTGGCCACGCCGCAGGTACTCAGTTAAATTTGGAAGGTGGAACTGGAAACGCCGAAGGCTTGGTACAACTGCTGGGCCAGCAGGAAGGACTGCAATTGGTTTTCCTCAATGGCTGCTCTACCAAAGGGCAGGTACAAACCCTGTTGGCAGCCGGCGTACCGGCGGTGATCGCTACGGCCGTACCCATCGAAGACCGTAAAGCCATGGAGTTTAGCCAGCAGTTTTACGAAGCACTGGCCAATCGCCGGACCATCGACCAAGCCTTCAAGATGGCACAGGCTTACCTGGAAACAAAATTCAGCAAGAGCGTAGAAGTGGTCATGCGAGATGCCTCCTGGGTAGGGGCTGCCAGCCAAGACAATAGCATGGATATGCCCTGGGGCCTATACGTACAGGAAGCTCGAAAAACCGAGATTCTAAGTTGGAAGCTGCCGTTTTTCCGGCCAGTAGGCTTGCCGCAGGACATGATCCAGTACATCGGTAAGAGTTTTACCGCCAACCGCTATATCGTACTGGTACTGGATGAGATGTGTAAATACAATCCGGATATTTATGGCCAAATGGTGGAACAAAGAGGGGAGGAGACGGTAAAAAAAGACTCCAAACACTTCCCCTGGTTGGTGATCGAGAATTTTCCCTGGCCTATTGGCTCGCAAATTCGCTTGTTGCGCTTTTACGATAAACCCAACGTAGAGCGACTGGAACATTTGGTAAGCACTTACCTTATTACAAGTCAGTTGTTGTATTATGTCCTTGTGTCTGACCTGTGGGAGCAATCGCGGGGAACCATTCATGATGCGAAATGGCCACAACTAGAGCAACAGAAAGGAGCTTTTGCCAACTTCGATTTTATGGGGCAAATACCTGCCTTGTACGATAAAATCGCCGGAATAGGAATGCCTTTCATCGGAGAGCTGGAAATACTGGCGACAGACTTGCAAAACCCAGAAAGCCCGCTGGCCAAAGCCCACGCCTTTTTGGAAAAATTACGGGGAGAATTACAAACCAATCCCCCCACGACTGATTTGGATAAGCACTGCCTGAGAACCGAACAGGCCGTTTCCATCGTCTTACGCGCCGCGGCATTCCTAGCCCGGTATCGCCTACTCACGGTACGCAATGTGTCCATCAATCGGCCGCGATTTGAACCCCTGGCCTACGAGCTGGACATGGGCCCACTGAACGCCACCCAGGGCACAGGCCTGAACCTCTATCAGGATCAGGAATATCGCCGAAAGGAGAATTACTCTGATAGCTCTTCGATCATCCTGGTGTCCAACGAAAAGCATCTCGATAAGTCTTTGAACCTTTCGCCCTTCATCATTGACAAAAACACTTTTGTGAAAGTCAAGAAAAGCGAAACCACCGAGCAGGATCGTCTCGCACACATCTTTCTGATGGGCTGGGAGGCCAACGATCAATTGACCTACCTGGCCGTTGATCACAGCTTCTTTCATGCGCTGAACAATGAAGATGATCAAATTCATACCAATATGACGCAGGAAGATTTTACGGAAGGCCGAAATCTCAAAGAAGACGATTTTGGTGATGACTTTGGCCTCGATTTTGGCTTGGATACCGATACTGGCAGCGATGATAGCCCGAAAGTATTTCAAATATTGTACGATCAATACCTCCTCTGCAAAAATGACTTGGCGTAATGATGACGAATCCATTCAAATTCCTCGACTCCTACGACAAGGAGGATAAAGACCGCTTTTTCGGTCGCAATAAAGAAACGGCCCAGCTTTTCAACGCCGTACATGCATCGGGCTTGGTTTTACTGTACGGTGCTTCGGGAACAGGGAAGACCAGCCTGGTCAATTGCGGCCTGGCGAACCGCTTTCAAGAGACCGATTGGTTGCCGGTTTTTATTCGTAGGGGCAATGACCTCAATCGTTCGCTACTGCGGGAAATAGGGAAGTACAGCAGTACCCAATGGGAGGAAAGCACGCCCCTGCGACATCGCGTGAAGGACCTTTACTTGGAAACTTACCGCCCGGTGTATCTGATCTTCGACCAGTTTGAAGAACTCTATATCATGGGGGCGGAAGCGGAGCAGCAGGCTTTTCACCAGTCGATAAGTAACCTTCTACAGGCCGGTTTACAGTGTAAGGTTTTGCTGATTATTCGGGAAGAGTACATTGCGTACCTGTCGGAATTTGAGAAGGTTGTGCCCCCGCTCTTTGACAATCGCTTGCGGATAGAAAAGATGAACGATCACAACCTGAGCCGAGTTGTGCTGGGTACTTGTCGTTATGGTAACATCGAAGTAAAAGAAGCCAAGCGAACGACGAGCATGATCCTGGATAACCTCAGAAATGCCCGCGAAGGGATTGACCTGACCAACCTTCAGGTGTATCTCGATCGTCTCTGGCGCCGCGATCTTGATCGCCAAGGCAATCAACAACTAGAGCAGGTGACTTTTGATGAGGAATTGGTAGATGCTGTGGGCCCAATGAAAAATGTGCTTTCCGAGTTTCTGGACGAACAAATGCAGGACATCGAAGCGGGCTTGAAAAAGCGTGGCGTGAAAAGTCCACAAGGCCTACCCTTGGAGGTGTTGTTTACCCTCGTCACGGAAGATGGCACCAAGCGAAGCAAAGATCCCATATCCATCCTGGAAGATATGCCTCGCAACCGTAAGCTAAGTGCAGCTGATCTTGAGTTTTGCCTTTCAGAATTTGAGCGTATCAAGTTGTTAAGGCGGTTTGCGGAAGAGGGTTGAATGGTTGGAATAGTAGGAAAAGTGTAAGGGGGTAAAGGTTGTTTGCGAGGACGTAAATAATTCCGACTTCCGACTTTAAGAAGGGCGAGTATAACCTTTACACTTTTCCAACTTTTAGAAAAGGGCGCTCCCCCTCCCGAAGGTCGGGGTCGGGTCATTCGCCACTTGCTGTTCGCTCGGCCCTTCCGGTGGTCGGGCTCCCCGCGTTGCGGGGCTGGCTACTACCCCTAGCGCAGGGGATTTCTGGTAGAAGGTAGAGGGAGTTAAATACGCTAGTAGAAACTAATCTTTAATCACCCAACATCGGATTTTTTCCTTGAAGTTGGAAATAATTCCCTAATTCTTCGCTTCCCTATACCTTCTACTCAAAGGGCACGAAGCAGCCCGCATTCCTATACGGACTTTTACCGGAAGTCCAGCTTACCTTTTCTACCAATATTCCATCTCTCCGAGATGTTTTTGCGCAGACACAGAATTATCTTTATTATGATTTTGTTTGAGATATCTCCCAATCGTAGCTTCCCACTTCCCACTTCCCACTTTCCACTTTGCCTCATTCCTCTAGTGCTAATTCAATAATTGTTCTACCAGCTTTTGTAGTTGATCTTGTTCGGCATTCACGTGATGCTCTGCGAGTTTGCGCAGGTTTTTTATTTGCTTGAGGGAAACATCGTCCATACTGGAATTGGCCCCAACGAGAGGCGGGTTGATGCGAAAATAGTGATGGGTGCCAGGAGACTTTTCCAATGTTTCCCGCATTTGTTGCTGGGTACTTCTGGCCTTGGCCGAACCGAGAATGTGCAATAGCGGCTTCCAGCAGTTGAATAAGCCTTTTGCTTTGAGGTCTTCTAGCTGGAAAGCCTGCGAGGTGCAACCGGTGCCCAAAGAAAGCATGGTGAATTCGGCGGGTTCAGGAAACAGTTGCTGTAAATGCTGATAGGTGGCAAGGCTCGGGTTTTTAGCAAAGACGCCACCATCAATGAGCGGGCGGCAAGAACCATCGGCGGCCTGTGCCAGAAATGGCCCGAAATAAACGGGGGCGGAAGCGGTAGACTGTGCCACTTGCCAAACAGGATAATCTTCTGAAGGTTGAGCTTTGGCGGCCTCACTACTGAAAAAGTAAGGCGCTTGCTGCTGAATGTCATAGGCCGGAATCAGGCAGGGTTTTACCATTTCCTTGAGGCGAGTATCACGCATAAACTGCTGTAAAACTTTGCTCATCTGGGCACTGTCGAACTTTTCTCCGGCAAGGCCCATGAGGCTGGTGAGTTTTTTGCGTGTAGAACGGTGGAAAATTTGACGTCCTTCATGGCAATACAATTCCAGCACTTCTCGTGCCGAAAACCGAGGGCGCGTTGGTTGATGAAGGTCAGGTAAGACATAAAGGCAGGCAAGGATACCGCCCGTGCTAGTACCGGCGAACATATCGAAATAATCGGTCAAGCGGGTATGGGGATCACCTGTTTCGGCAATCAAGTGGTCTTCGAGCGCCGCCAGGATAGTAGCCGGAATAATACCTCTCATACCTCCCCCGTCTAAGCAGAGTACCTTGGCTTGTACACTGGGAGTCTGTACGGGGCTTTGGCGAAGAAATAAAGAATTATAACTGGACATTTGAATCAATTTACCGGTTGCGGCCATGGTTGATTTTTATTTTAAAGGTGGGGATGTTTGGCTGGTTTTGCCAGAGGAATGGGGCAAAGGGAAACTTAGGCACCGCCAGTGGCCATTTAGCGATGATAAGTGGTAAATGGGATAATTACTACACAGGAGAATGGAAAAAGGAAGCTCGTTTTTTCTGTGGATTGCTTAAAAATTAAGATATTCCCTGCGGAATGGAAATGTCTTTTTTTAGATGGTTTGGAAAGAAAACCTCTGAAAACCTGTTACCTAAGAAAGATTCTTCCGTCTGTAGGATGTATCTTTTGTTGGACACCCTCCAAGAAACACTTTTAATTCACAGATAAAGTATTAATTATGGCTTTCGAAGTATTCAAAAATGATTCCGGAAAATTCTATTTCAACCTTAAAGCAACCAATGGTCAGGTGATCCTTTCCAGCCAGGGTTATGCTGGTAAGTCGGGCGCAATGAACGGCGTACAGTCGGTGATCAACCATGCAAAAGATGACGCTAACTTTGAGCGCAAAGAGGCAAAAGATGGTTCTCCATTCTTTACACTGAAGGCTTCTAATGGCCAGATCATTGGTAAGAGCCAGATGTACAAAGCAGTAGCTACGATGGAGAACGGTATCGAGTCTGTTAAGAAAAATGCTTCTGCTGATGCAGCGGTTAAGGATTTGACGGTTTAAGACGAGCTAGTCAATAGCAAACTGAAAAGTATAACTCCTCTGTCCATTCATTCGGGCAGAGGAGTTTTTGTTTGGTTAGCGTAAGCTAAACCTTGTCAGTTAGAGCGTGTCGGAAAAGCGCATATAGAGATTCACAACACCATTAGGGATTAATTTCCTGCTTTTTTGAAAGCAATTTTTTGAGCATCTGCCTTGACAATTTTTTCGATGGCCGTTCGGAGAATTTGGTAATCTTTTTGGGCAACACTATCGTTGACCAACTTGAATAATCGCTTGATTGTTAATTCTTGACCATTGACTTGAAAGGTCAATTCGTAGAACAAGTTATCATTTTCAATTTTAAGATCAGTTGGTATTTCTGCAAGTTCGTAGCCTTCGGGGATACTGATGTTTAGGGTCTCATCTTCCAATTCCCAATTGAAATACTGCCATAACTCTAGCGGGTAGATGCGCTCGGTGAGAGACATGAAGTTGGGGTTGCTAAGGTCATCAGAAAAGGGGATGCTAAAAATCCTGAGGCCACCGATATCCGTAAACACACTGGGTATTTCGTAGGTGAAACTGTACATTAACTGGGCCGAATTATCATCTAATCCGGTCTGAAATGCGAGTTCTTTTAGCGATACACCCGGTGCTTCGCCATTGATGGCTTCTTGCATCTTTTTTTGCTGGATATCTTCTCCTATTTTTTCGTAGGAATCGCGCATGCCTGATGCTGCGGATCCCGTTTTTGTGCTCTCTTTGCTTATTACCATCTTGTCGCCTTCAAAACTGACGGTTGCTGTACGGATGGCTGTAGCGGGCACTTGGTCTGTAGGAGCANNGAGCAAGAACCTGAGCCGTTACTTTTTCCTCTAGTTGTCGGGGGATTTTGAGTGCAAAAGCTCCGGAGGTGCTACTGGCTTTGACGGCAAAAGGAAGATTCTCTGCGGTGAGTTCCAGGTAATAATCTTTCTCTTCCAGAGGGAGATGAACAATGCAGTGGTTAAAATCTATGCTGGGAAGCATCATCTCCTTTTGTCCATTTTGCCGGGTATTCACAAGCACCAGGTTGGCGTCGATACCCTGGGTTTCGCAGAGTGCAACAAAGAGGGTCGATACATCTTTGCAATCGCCTTGTTTGGCAGCAATCGTTGTAGAAGCTTTCTGCGGAATGAGCCCACTCTGAAGGAAGGACACGGAACGGTAGCGGATATTATTGACAATGTAGTCGTAAATTGTTTCCACCTTTTCTCGTGGTGTGAGTGTATTGCTGGTTTCGAAAAGCTCAGCAGCTACATTTTCTACCTCGAAATCTACTTTAGCTTTAGCTTGCGCGAGGTCAGCATACCAGTTGGCAATGTAGTTCCAATCGGGGAAGGAAGAGTAGTGGAGCGTTTTGCCAACATCGGTAAGGTTGGGCATCAAGGCTTCGTATTCGATGGCAGGAACATTCGTGGCTTCCCAAGTATATCGTTCATAATTGTCAAACTGCTCAATTTTTGGTTCAAGCTCGCCATTTTCTACCTTATAGGAAAAATTGGTGCCTTCTTCGACCAAGAGAGATAAGCTGGTATGTGCTACCGGGAGGAAGAGCTCGAAAAAGTGAGAGCCCCAGAAGTGATTAGCCAGCTTGCCGCTGAAGTAATTTTGCAAGCGATAGGTAATATGGATAGCGTCGCCTTCTTCGAGGTTGGAAAAAACAATGTAACCACCATTGGTTTCGGCAGCGATACGTGCACCGTTTTTCTTTAACACTTCTGCCTTGTCAATAGAGCCATCCTGATTGTTGTAAACCGGAATTTGGTAATCTTTCCACGTATCTACGCCATTAGTGTTGAATACCTTGACCACCAAAATGTGCTTTTCTTCGGAGCCTCCATCAGCGTAAATGACCTTTTGGGTTTCATCAGCCAAGAGGAGGCTATGGTCATTAGGGTAGTCCGTTCCTTCAGGTGCATCTGCGTAAATTTGGTAAACATCAGGAGCAGTAAAAGAGGAAAAGATATCAGGTTGCTCATTGAGAATTCTGAGCTGACGGCGGGCATCGTAATTGTAGGGATTGTAAAAAATGGCTTTGCGGTAAGAGGCTTCTGCTGCTTCCTGAAGCCCCAACTCGGAATAAGTATTTGCTAGCGTTTGGTGGTAAGAGTCTATGTAAGGTGCGATGGAGATACATTCCTGTACGTAGGATTCTGCTTTTTTGTAGTTGCCTAGATTATAGTACAAGCTAGCGAGCCTACTGTAATATCCCGTGGCAATGGGGTTGTTTTCAATTAATTTCTGATAGGTGTCAACACCTTGTTCAACAGAGCCAATATTAAAGTAGGCACTAGCTAATTCAGCTGTTGCTTCTTCAGAATAATGGTTGGCCAGGTATTTTTTCAAGACGCGCACAGCATTGCGAGCATTCCCTTCGACATCTTTTTGAACCAAGTATTTGAAATAAACAAAAATGAAATTATCGGGATAGGTATCATAAGCTTTGTCGATCAAGGCAAACATTACTTCTCTTTCGTCTTTATCGCCGGCGAGTGATATTCTTCGCTGATAGACGTTCTCAGAGAGGCCCTCACGGTCTTCCATTTTTTGGATGATCTCCTCTTGTGCTTCCAGATCATCTCTGTTTTTTGCATCATCAAGCAGATAGCCGAGGGCTAGGGCTCCGTCAGGATCTTTTTGTTTGACTTCTTCGATGAGGGTTGCTGTTTCGGTGCGATTATCATCTTTTGCATAGGCACTCAATTGCTGAAACAAGAGATAGGTGCAATGCGGAAATAGTTTGCGAGCTTCACTAATAACACTTTTTGCTTTGAAAATTTTATCAGTAATGATAAAGTACTGTC
>NZ_JBOEFX010000150.1:0-25051 GCF_050633125.1 Lewinella sp. | reverse complement strand
CGGAAGACGCCGATGCGGACCCTGCGAATGAACTGCAAGATTTGCAGTTGAATGGCACGACACTTTCCATAGAAAATGGTAACCAGGTCAACCTTGCGGCTTTGCAAGACGGCACCGAAGACGCTGATGCAGACCCCAATAACGAGTTGCAAACACTCCAGTTTAATGAAGGTACAAACATGCTGAGCCTGACCGATGGCGGCCAGGTAGACCTAAGTTCCCTGGAAGGTGGCGTAGGCAGTGATAATCAAACCTTGGACCTACAGGGCACTACACTCTTTATTGAAGATGGTAATCAAGTAGATTTAGCTGGCTTACAGGATGGCACCGAAGATGCGGATGCCAACCCGACAAATGAATTGCAAGACTTGCAGTTGAATGGCACGACACTTTCCATAGAAAATGGCAACCAGGTCAACCTCGCAGCTTTGCAGGATGGTACGGAAGATGCGGATGCCGACCCTACCAACGAATTGCAGACTATTCAATTCGATCCCAACACCAACGACTTGATGATTTCTGGTGGCAATACCATCAATCTACCGCTAGATGTGGATGACAATGATCACTCACCTACGAACGAGCTGCAAACCATCAGCCTTAACGGCAACAATTTACTATTGAGCAATGGTGGCGGACAAGTTGACCTTAGCGGCCTGGGAGGCGGCGGTTCCTTGTGGACGGAGTTTGGAAATAACAACATCTACAGCCTCGATGATGTGGCGATTGGTTTTTCTGAAACAATGCTGTCCACCTTGGAGGTAAAAGATGATATGACCATTCGCAAATCGAACGGTAATGCGACCATTGATTTGTTCTCGGCGACCAATGGCGGTAACGTCTATGTTTACCGTGGCAACGGCCAAGGCGGCAGTAATGACCTGTTGGCGAGTTTGGGGACCAACTCTGCTGGTGGTATGCTGAACCTTCGCAGTGATGCTGGAATAATGGGTGAATTCAATACCACTTCAGGTGGAGCAACCCTGAGTTTGTACAATTCGAGCAATGAGGAAACGGTTGCACTTTCTTCGTTTTCATCCAGCGCCAGCTTGGTAATGAATCAACCCAATGGAGACAACTCCATCATCTTTGGAGCCAGTTCTTTTGGAGGTATTGGTACTTTCTTTGGCGCAAGCAGTGATGCCGTTGCCAGTATTGGCCGCGATCCAGGGAATACAGATCAGGGCTTGGTGACGCTTTTTGATGCCAGTGGCAATGCAGCAGTCACCGTGAGTGGTGAAGAAGGTGGTCAGATTGTACTAAGTGGAAGCGTTAGCGATAATGTCTTGATTGGCACGGAAAGTAACAGCTCGAACTTAGGTAAGATTTCCGTAGTAAGCTCCTTCAATAGCGAAAGAGCAGGAATGTACACGACAGGCTTGAACCAAGGTGTAATCTTTGCAGATGTTAAAAATTTCCGCATCGATCACCCTGAGCAGGAAGACAAAGAGATTTGGTACGCCTGTGTTGAAGGCCCCGAAGCTGCCGCTTACGAAAGAGGTACCGCAGAATTGGTGGACGGAGTAGCAACGATCACTTTTCCTGACCATTTTGGTTTGGTGGCCAACCACGAAACCATGACAGTGATGCTCACCCCATTGTCTGCTGACTGCAAAGGACTAGCTGTTATCGAAAAAACGGCTACTGGCTTTACAGTAAAGGAGCTGTTCCAGGGAACCGGCACCTACCAGTTTGATTGGGAAGTGAAATGTGTCCGTAAAGGCTACGAAAACTACCAACCGGTACGCCCGAAGAAAGATCGGCTCTAAGTCTACTATTTGGTCGCTCTGCGTGCTGTTTTTACAGCGCGCAGAGCGTTTTACCTTTTTTATCACCCTATAGCTCATTACCCCATGTTGACCAAAACGATACCGTTTTTAGCACTCTTTCTATGTTCTGTTTTACTGTACTCACAGGACTGCTTGCCTGGTGGGATTACCTTTTCTACCCAGCTTCAAATTGATAATTTTGCGGCCAACTATCCTGGCTGTAGTGTGATTGGAGGAGATGTGATCATTGCCGAAGCCGCAGGCGAGCAGATCATTAACCTCAACGGATTAGCCCCCCTTGTCACCATCGAAGGTGATCTTCAAATTACCAATAATTCGGACTTGACTGATTTGACGGGCTTGGATAACCTGGAAGAAATTGAAGACGATTTTTATATCTATAACCTCTCTGCGCTGGAGGATGTCACCGCACTCGGTAGTTTGACGAGCATCGGGGGGGATTTGAATTGGCAATTTATCGACTTGTTAGAAAGTCTGGATGGCTTGGATCAGTTAGCATCAATTGGGAATGACCTTATTCTCTATGGTTTTGATCTTTTGGATGACCTATCGGCGCTGAATTCACTCACGGAAGTCAATGGGAATCTGCAAATTTTTCAGAACCTGGCCTTAACCCAACTCAGTGGGCTACATAACATCACTGAGATTGGTGGTTCACTCATTCTGCAAAATGTACCCATGTTACTCAACCTCGACGCTTTGTATAATTTGGAAAGTGTAGGTGGTAATATCAGTATTATTACTGCCGATGTGCTTAATGACATTGGCGGGCTGGTAGGTGTCAATAATATACCTGGCGATTTATTCATTCGCGCAACCGAAAATTTGTTGAGCCTAGAGGGTTTACATAACCTTGTTGCCATTGGAGGAGACCTCGATATCACCTATAATGAAGGATTAGTCAATCTTGATGGCTTGACGATGCTGACGGCTATTGGCGAGAACTTTTTGGTGGGTAATAATGATAATTTAGAAGACCTTACCGGCGTGGAAAACCTGGAGACAGTAGGAGAGGAGCTCCAGGTATACATTAATCCTAGCTTGGAATCCCTCAATGGATTGGATAACCTGATGACCATTGGCGAAGTTTTTATATTAGAACGCAATGTCGTATTGACCGATATTAGCAAACTAAGCAACCTCACCAGCATCGGCGGGCGATTTTTGCTGACTGGCAATGCAATATTGCCCAATATGACGGGTATGGAGAACCTGGAAACAGTAGGTGGAGACTTCACGATTGAAAACAATGCGCTTCTTACCGACCTCATGGGACTCAGCGGGCTCACCACCATTGATGGCAGTGTATTTATAGTAGGAAACGAGCAATTGCCGAACCTGGATGGATTAGAAAACCTATTGAGTATCGGCGGAGCTTTGACGATTAACAACAATGAAGCCTTGCTTGAGTTGGATGGTTTCAGCGGCCTGACTTCAATAGGCGGGAACCTGATGATTCTGACCAATGAAGTGTTGGCTGATATTACTGGCCTTGCAGCGGTTGATCCGCTTTCCATTTCGATACTCTTTATTCGTTTTAATGACCAACTATCGACTTGTGCGGCGCTGTCTATCTGTCAGTTTTTAGATACCCCGGGGAGTATCGCCATAATTTCAGATAACGACAGCGATTGCAATACCCGTGCAGAGGTAGAAAATACTTGCGTGGCACTGTTACCTGTGACTTGGGGTAAGCCGCTAGAAGCTACTCAGAAAGAAGAAGGTGTATTGTTGGAGTGGAGTATTGTTCATCAACTAGCGAATGATTACTTCGATGTAGAACACAGTACCGATGGAAAAACCTTCACGTTCATCGAAAGATTACCGGGCGAAGCTTTTTCACAAGAGGAGCAGCATTATTTCTTTGTTCATAGGCGACCTTCCCCAGGTTTAAATTATTACCGTATTAAGCAGGTAGATGAAGATGGCAGCTTCACGTATTCCAATATGGTTACTGCTTATTACGAGACGTCTGCTACTATGGCTGTTTATCCTAACCCGGTATCTTCGTACTTGTATCTTGCCGGGGTTGATTCAGAAAGTGTATCCATTACTATCACCAATGCCATCGGAGCGGTTATTGACCACCAAAATTGGTCTGGCGAGCCGCTTGATTTTACTAGCTATCCTGCTGGCGTATACTTTTTAAGGATTGAGCAAGGTCAATATCAGCAAGTTCAAAAGGTAATCAGGAAGTAGAGAGAGGATGTATCCTGGTAAGTTTAACCCTGAAAGGCTGATAGTAAGAGCATGTTACATAGCAAAACACGTGCTAATATAAACGATGGCGAACTGCCCGCCCCATTCGAAATCACCGCGCTAGGGGTAGTAGCCAGCACCGGCTACCGGGGCGCCCGCAGGGCCAAGCGACAGCGCGTGGCGAATGACCCGACCCCGGCTGAGGGGGAGCGCCCAAAACCATTAGCCCCATCCCCGGCCCTTCCCATTTTTGAAAATGACTTTGTTTTGGGATGTGTGCCGTAGGGGAAGGGAGGCTTTGTGCAAAGTCGGAGTTCGGAAGTGGGAAGTCAGAGTGCAGAGTGCAGAGTGCGGAGTGCGAGGTAACCAAACCATCTAACAATCAACCACCAACCATCAACACCTGAAAAAAACAACCACACTGGCCATTTAGCACACCATACCCCGCTTAAATCCTACCTTTTGCTAATTAAAGCAAAAAAATATGCCTTATAGCGCAACACATCCAAAAGTTCGGCCTAATTTTGGCCTTGTTTTATAGATAGCTTAATTTTGATTGTGTCGCTTAGTAATAAGCGAAAACTGATAGAACTACTCCCGCCGGGGACGGCAACCCCAATTCCAGCTTGCAAAATGGTAGGTAAAATAGATAGTATAGAACATCGGTTGGAATACCTAAAATGTTCTTAAACCGCTTTTGCCCTATTTACGAACAACAGTTGATTTTGTAACTAATTACATGGTGTCGATGTATGCCCTTTGAGGTTTTAACATCAACGCTATGATGGATGAACATATATTTTGGTAAATTTGCAGGTCTCAAAAACTGATCCCATGATGAGCTTTCGCCAGTTGGCGTTGGGTTTCTGTCTACTTTTTTCAGTAGGTATCCTCAGCGCGCAGCAACTTTCCCTCTTTACGCAATACCGCGAAAACGCGACGATTCTTAATCCGGCAGCTGTCGAAAGCGATTTTCTCGCTTACGGGCAACCGATAACCCTTGGAGCCAGTTATCGCTCACAGTGGAACGGTATCGCTGGTAATCCCCAAACGCAAGCCATCCGCTTCTCCTTTATTGGAGATGGTTCGGGTGCTTCTTTGCTTACGGGTGGTTATATTATGAATGACCAAACCGGCCCTACTGGGTTTACCGGTATTTATGGTCGTATTGGAGCCGTGATTTCCGGCGATCCTGAGTACAGCGGTTTAGCCGTTGCTATTTCCGGTGGCTTGGTACAATACCGGGTTAACGCTAATGAAATCAACCTCCGTGACCCCAATGATGTATTGGGAATGAACAACCAGACAGAAATGTTTCCTGATGTAGGTGCAGGCGTCTACTTCTACCAGATGCTGAGTGGCGCTATGGACGGTGACATGTTCTATGCTGGTGTTTCTGTACCACAAGTAGCTGGTATTGACCTCACCTTTAAGAACGACGATGGTGAGTTTGCTGTGCAGCGTGTGCAGCACTTTTATGGAATGGTAGGTTTGTACCACTTCTTCCGTAATGACGGATTTATTGAACCTTCTCTTTGGATTAAGTACGTTGATGGTGCACCCATCAACGCCGATCTTAACTTCCGTTATCAGACGCCCGCCGCCTTATGGATTGGTACGGGTGCTTCTTCTTCCGGTGATTTCCACTTTGAAGCAGGCTTCAACCTGGGCGATAATGTCGGCTTTTACAATAACCTGAAAATCGGTTATGGTTACGACTATTCCTTCAGTTCCTTTGGCCCTTCCGTAGGTAATACCCACGAATTGCAGGTGTCTTATTCTTTTGATCGTTAAGCCAAATTCGTCATGTTTAACCTTTTATCGTTCTTCCCAAAGAAAAATATTCCAATGCGTAAATTATATACTCTGCTAATAATGGTCCTAGCCCCTTTGGCGGCCTTATTAGCACAGCCGACCATCATTGTGGACAACGCCAGTGCTTGTACCGGTGAGTCCTTTTGTGTAGCCGTTACGTCGCAGGATTTTACCAACATCAACTCGCTGGATTTTGATTTTGGTTACGACCCTGCTGTGCTGAACTTTACCGGCGCACAAAACTTTAATGCTGATATGCAAGCCGACGGTAACCTCGGGCCTGCATTGTTTGATAATTCAACTCCTGGTGTCGTTAATTTTGGCACTTGGGAAACCGGCAACGGTGATTGTTTGGACATCGGTAACCTGGGGACAACCCTGGCCGATGATGTCGATGTGCTTTTTGAGCTTTGTTTCGAAGCCATTGGTGCTTACGGCGAGCAAACGACCATCGGTATTAATCCTTTCCCAACACCTAATGTTACGCGTAACAGTACCGGGTGTAGCAATATTGGCCTTCTCCGTCAAGATGGGGAAGTTACCCTCTGTGTACGTGAATTCAACGTCACGGCGGCAGATGTTACCGGCAACGAAGGTGACCTTGTCTGTGTCGACTTTACCGTTGATGGCTGGGATGCCCTGAACGGTATCCAGTTTACCGTCAACTTTGACCCTGCCTTCCTACAGTTTGAAAACTTATCCCCGAACACGGAAATTACCTCTAACACCCTCGCTGCTTATGGTTTGCCTGGTGATATTGGTGCAGAAGGTGCAATTACAGTAGCCTGGAGTTACACCATCCCTGATCCTCCAAGTGTAACGGTGGTTGATGGTACGACGATGTTTACAGCATGTTTCACCATTCTGGGAGCTTGTGAAACGGCATCAGTGATCACCTTCTCGGATGATCCAACACCTATTCAGGTGAACAATGAAGACCCTGCCAACCCCAACGAAAACTCAGTAGTACCTGCCACGCTTAATCCTGGTACCGTATTGGTCAATGATTGTGACCCTGAAGGTATTATTATAAATATTGATTGTGGCCCTCCGGTTAACGTCAACGATATCGTCTGTGTGCAGTTCTCTGCTGGTGATAACTTTGAGGCAGTTCGTCGTTTGGAGTACCTGATGAGCTGGAACCCTAATATCCTGGAATTCATAGAAGTTAATACCGCTGGTAACCTTGCAGGTCTTGATCCCAGTGATTTCGATAGTTCTAACGTTGCCAACGGTATCCTTGGCTTGGAATGGGCCTTTACCGCTGGCCCAGCGCAGAACATGAATGATATGGAAGAAATATACGAGGTATGTTTCCGTGTCATTGGCGTAGGAGGTGACAGCCCCGTACAAATTATCACACCGGGTATCGGTGTTTCTAATGGTGTCAATATCGGCATCAACCCGATGAACTGTGTGGTAGAAGTCAACCAACCCGAAAGTGTGGTCGTTGATTTCAGTAGTATTGATGCTCCGCTTGGAGGAACGGGTTGTTCGCAGGTAACGGTAAGCAACTTCACCGATGTATTGAACATGCAGTTTACCATGTCTTGGGACGAAAACATCTGGTTGCACAATGGTGATATCAACCTGGTGAACCCAGCTTTAGCTGCCGCCAACCCAACCTTTACGCCTATTGGTCTTTCTTCCATGGGCTTCTCTTTCGATAATGGTGCTACGCCAATTACCTTGGCAGACAATAGTGTGTTGTTCGAGATTTGTTTTGATACAGCACCTACGGCTAGCCCTGGTGATTGTGATGAACTGACGACCGTAGGCCTTCCTTTCCCGGAAACGGCGGTAACATCTACTTCAAACGGCGATAACATTGGCCTATTGGTGAATCCTGGCGACCTTTGTGTGTTGTTCCCTGAAGGTTTTGGCCTTACAGCTGTGACCACTGCTGGTGGCTGGTTGGATACCGTTTGTATGGACTTTACGGTGGAGTCATTTGACAATATTACCTCAGCAGATTTCAATATCAATTGGGACCCTACAGCACTGGAATTCGTGAGTGCGACAGCGATCAACTGGACAGGCTTGACCTTGATGGATCTTCCGACAGGAACACTTAATGGTTCCTACCCTGGCCCACTACCGCTTGCTATTCCTGATGGAGACGTGGCCTTTGAGGTGTGTTTCCAACTCATCGGTGATCCTGAAGATTGCTACGATGTAACGATTCAGAACGAACCTGCCCCTGTGGTGCAAACCTCCAACGGGCAGGGTAGTATTGTTATCACTAACGGTGAAATTTGTGTAGAAGATCAAATCGTGATCACGGATATCGAAATCACTCCGCCTTCTTGTCCGGGAGCTTGTGACGGTACCATTGTGATTACTGTTGCAGAACATGATGGACAAGGCTTTATTGGTACGACCTGGCAGACAGAAAACCCTGCCTTCGACCAGTTTACGCCACTTATCCTGGAGGATGTTTGTGAAGGGATGACCATTTTTACGGTCTTTGACAACAGTTCTGGTGTTTCCTTGACGGATACGGTCTTTATTGTTTCGGACGGTATTGTTCCTGAAGCAGTGATAAATGGTGATGAAACTCGCCAGTTGGATTGTAATGCAGGTTTGGTACAGCTTTGTACCTCCTCTGGTGGCCCTGGTTTTACCACTAATTGGTACTACAATAGCGTGAGTGGTTCTCCGGATGGAAATACCTCTTGTTTCTTTGGAGATTCTCCGGGTACCATCATATTGGAAGTTATCGACCAAGTCTCAGGCTGTAGTGCTACGGATACGGTTATGGTAACAGCTCCAACTTTGCCAGAGTCTATCATCGATCCGATATCAGAAGAATTTACATGTAACACAGAAAGCATCACCTTAAACGGTGGCAACAGTGTTGGTGATAACCTCACTTACGTTTGGGAATACAACATGGGCCCTCCTGATGGCTTTGTTACTGTGGGCACTGGCCCAACGCACGATGCTACTTTACCTGGAACTTACCGCCTGACGGTATGTGATGCCGTAACTGGCTGTTGTAACAGCATTGATGATCCGAATGATGTGATTACCATCGCTGATGGCCGCATCACTCCCGGTGCTTGTGTGATGGAAGAGAACGGCGGCTTGAACGTGCAAGAACAAAATTGTGACGGTACGCCTATCGTTTTCAGTGCTTCTTGTACGGATGCTGATGGACAAATTGTTGACTACTTCTGGTATGAATACAATGAGTCTGACGGTACATTTGGAGCTGACCTGGGCAATGGCCTTACGGTAAGTGTAACTGAAATTGGTATGTATGCTGTAGAAGTTATCAATGTTACAACCGGCTGTGCGGATACTGCTTTCGCAGAAATTATTCCTAATAGCAATGCTCCTGGTGTGACCATCGATGAGCCAGGTGCGATTGATTGTAATACGACCAGTATTATCCTGAATGCAGAACTGACACCCAACGATCCAACCTTCACTTTTGAGTGGGAAGCTACACTTGGTGGAACTTTCCAGGCACCGACTACGAGTACCTTACAGCCAGAAGCACTGACGCCAGGTACTTACACCATCACGGTTACCAATCCGGCAAACCTCTGTGAGGCAGTCGCTTTTGTGGTCATTGAAGACCAGACAGCTCCTCCTGTAGCGGAAATCTTAACGGACCCTACTGGTTTGGAAGTAAGCTGTAATATTCCTATGATCACCTTGATGGCAACGCCTAATGATACACTGGACTACCAGTGGTGTTTGGATGTTCAGGGCCCTGCCGGTGAAATTGAAAGTGCAACGGCTGATACCCTTGTGGTAAGCAACGGAGGCGTTTACTACCTGAAAGTAACCAACCCTGCAAACGGATGTACGGCTGTTGACTCCATCACGGTGATGGAACAATTTGAAACACCTATCGTCATCCTTGATGAATTGGAACCGGTGATTACTTGTGACGATCCTACCTTCACCGTTACAGCTACGATTACAGGAGCTGCTAACTTTACACTCCGCGAATGGGAGTCTGATCCTGTTGAAGCAATTGATAGTGCCGTTCCTAGCCCTGATGGTTTATCCCTAACAGTGAGCGCTGCGGGTGTTTACAGCCTCACGGCAGTAAGCGACCTGAGTGGCTGTACTGGTGAGGCTGACTTTGTGGTCTCTGTTGATACATTGGCGCCAAACGTAAATGTAACAAGTGATACGCTGACGATTAACTGTGCAGCTACCAGCGTACAGTTGAGTGGTGCAGGTTCTTCTATGGGCCAGGACTTCACCTACTTCTGGGAAAACCAGGATGGTGACGGACCGGATATGCCTACTGATATTCAGACGACGACCGGCACACCTGGCACTTACCTATTTATGGTAACAGACGAGAGTAATGGCTGTACTGCCGATACGCTTGTAATGGTAGGCGAAGATATTGCTACGCCCATACTGAGTATCGCAGACGTAGAACCAATTACTTGTGAAGAACCAACCCGCGAGTTGACCGTAGAAGTAATGGGAACAACCGACTTTATCGTCAGCTGGACGAGCGAGGATCCTGCTCCTACTCCAATGCCTGATGATGAAGCTACAACTACGGTTACGGCACCTGGTACCTATACCGCTATTGTTACCAACACACTCAACGGTTGTATTGATTCTACATTCGTAGTTGTTGATGGTGATATTACGCCACCTACCGTAACAATTGCTACTCCAGACGCCTTCGATTGTCCTACAGAATTTGTAGAAATTAATGCGACTGCATCAGGAATGCCTGATGACTTTACGTCTATCGTTTGGGATTTGGATGGCGAAATTCTCACAGGAGAAGACGGTCTGACGGTAGATGCAACAGACTTAGGAATCTATACATTGACGGTTACCTCTGCGGCCAATGGTTGTGATGGTTCCGCCAGCGTAGAAGTTATTCCAGCGACGGAATTAACCTTACCTGAATTGCCTGTATTGTCATTAGACCTTCTGGGTTGTAATGGTGATCCTGTAGTGATTGATGCATCATCAGCTGATGATGGAACATTCACCTTTGCCAGTGTAGATTGGAGTTCTGCTGACGGTACCTTTACCGTTGACGCTCCGTTTGCTGTCAGTGCTACCGCTGTGGGTACTTATACCTTGATGGTGACTGTAGATACCCCGGTACCGGGTTGTGAAGCGGAGATGGACTATGAGGTGATTGCTGACCCTAACACTCCTGTAGCCGATGCCGGAATGGATATGGTTGCAGGCTGTGGAGAGCCGGTTATGCTAGATGGTACAGGTTCTACGCCTCCAAGTGCGACGATCCTATACGAATGGATGATTGTTGATGCTGGAAGTACGCCATTGACGGGTGATACGGATGGCCCAACACCTACTGTTGAGAATGCCGGTACCTACCAGTTGACGGTAACCAATACAGAAAATGGTTGTGACGCTGTTTCGGAAGTTGTTGCCGTAACCTTCGAATTCCCTGCGGATGCTGCTGCTGGCGCTGACGCTGCCGCGTGTGATGATATGGCTGACCTGAGTGGTAACTTGCCTGCCAATACCCAAGGGGTATGGACAACCGCAAGTGGTGCTACCATCGATATGATCACGGAGCCATTGACGATGGTGAGCGATATGATCGAAGGAGCTAACGTATTCACCTGGACATTGTCTGCGCCTGGTTGTCCTGAATTTAGTAGCGATGATGTTACGATTACGCGTGCAACGACACCAATTGCCAGTCCGGATGCAATGACACTGGAAGCTGGCGTAAGCAATGGTACGGTGAACCTGTTGACCAATGATCAACTTGGTGGTACAACCAACTTTGATCTTACGATTCTGACAGGACCTGCCTTCGGTACGTTCGATACAACGGCATTGGCACAAGGTGACTTTGTACTTAGTTTACAGCCTACGGAGTTTGGCGTTACAACGGTAACGTACCAGATTTGTAGCACGGATTGTCCAGATCTTTGTGATACCAGTACCTTGATGATTACGGCATTGCCAAGTGAGGAAAACTTCATTCCAAATACCATCACTCCGAACGGTGACGGCGCCAACGACCAGCTGGTCTTTGATATCCTTCTGTTCAATCCTGCGGATGACTTCCCTGATAATGAAATCGTTGTCTTCAACCGCTGGGGTGATATCATTTACGAAGCTAAGCCTTACAATAATGACTGGTCAGGCTTGAACATGGATGGTACAGAAGTTCCTGAAGGTACTTACTACTACGTCTTACGCCTGAATATCAGTCGCGGTGAGATTGTCCGTGGAGACATTACGGTTATCCGCTAGAAAGGTCGCTGACCTTCTGAGGAGAGATAAGACTAGTGATTCACTAGCAATAATAATCCCGGGTTCGCTATTGAGCGGACTCGGGATTGTTTTTTTACAAAAAATCCTAATAGGCTATTATCTTCGTGTCAGCCTAATTATGAGAACATGAAGCAGTTTTTTCGATTTTTAAAGCGCCTTTCGTTAGTGCTGGTTTTATTGGTGATTCTAACCATCGCCTTTTTTTATGCCAAATGGAAATGGATTTCTAATCGGAATTTTGCCCAACTGGAAGAAAGAGCACTCATCCTCACAAAGGACGGGCACAGTTATCGCGATTTGAATAAGAATGGCCAGCTGGATACTTATGAAGACAAGCGAGCGGATATTGACTTAAGAATTGAAGACTTGCTCACTCAGATGAACCTGGAAGAAAAAGCAGGCTTGTTGTTTATTAACATGGCGGGTATGAATGAAGATGGCTACCACAATGAGATACCCATCTTCAGCGAGCCGCTGACGTTCTTTCTTGAAAGCAATTCTACGCAGGTCGTGCGCAAGCACATGAATCACTTTAATATTTTCCAATCGCCTTCGGCGGAAGCCCTGGCTACTTGGAACAATAATATGCAGGTGATGGCGGAGTGTACCCGCTTGGGAATACCGGTGACGGTAGCAAGTGACCCGCGCCATTCTATGTCTGATAACCCTGGTGCTCACTTGGCTACGCCCTTTTTCTCACAATGGGTGTCTCCTTTGGGGTTTGCAGCCATTGGTGATACCATTTTGATGCGAGAGTTTGGAGAGGTAGCTCGGCGGGAGTATCGTACGGTAGGTATTCGGCTGGCACTATCGCCGATGGCCGATTTGGCCACAGAACCTCGCTGGGGACGTGTTAATGGCACTTTCGGCGAGGATGCCCATCTTAGCGCAAAGCTGACAAAAGCTTACATCCTCGGCTTTCAGGGCGATAGCCTCAATCAGGAGAGTGTGGCTTGTATGACCAAACATTTTGCTGGTGGTGGTCCGCAAAAGGATGGCGAAGATGCTCACTTCCCTTACGGAGCCGATCAAGTATATCCGGGTAATAATTTCGATTACCACCTTATTCCTTTTACGGAAGGAGCCTTTCCTGCTAATACGGCTCAGATAATGCCTTATTATGGTGTGCCGGTTGGACAAACCAGTGAGGACGTGGGCTTTGGTTACAACAAAGAAATTATCACGGGCCTTTTGAGGGGGAAGTATGGTTTTGAGGGAGTGATCTGTACCGACTGGGGCTTGGTAACTGATAGCAAGGCGAAGCCCGCTGCTGCCCACGGTGTAGAAAATCTCACGGAAAAACAGCGAGTAGCAAAGATTTTTGAAGCAGGCTGTGATATGCTAGGCGGCGAATCTTGCCCGGAGCTGGTAGTAGCATTGGTGAATGAAGGCACCCTCTCGATGGAGCGACTTGATGAATCTGTGCGCCGGGTATTGAGAGACAAATTCCGCCTGGGTCTCTTTGATAATCCTTTTGTAAGAATGGGTGACCTCTGGATGGTAGGCCACGAAGATATCCAAAAGCAGGGCCGCATCGCCCAGCAGCGGTCGTTGGTGCTCCTCAAAAATGAAGCAAAAACCCTCCCGCTACGCAATCAACCCAAGGTCTACCTCTCCAATTTTGAAGCGTCCGCCGTCAGCCAATTTGCTACCGTTGTAAGCAGCCCAGAGCAAGCAGATTTTATCATCCAGAAATTATACACGCCTTTTGACGAACGCAACCAGTATCTGCTGGAACAGTTTTTTCACCAGGGCCGGCTTTACTTTACGTCCGAGGAGTTGGCCCCAATCCTTGAATTGACGGCAACCAAGCCCACCATCACCGTCATGAATTTGGACCGGCCCGCGATCATTACAGAAATTGCAGCGGCCAGCCAAGCAATCATCGCAGATTTCGATAGCAGTGATGAGGTGATTGCAGAGCTGATCTTTGGCGAGTTTAAACCAGAGGGTAAGCTGCCCTTTGAGCTTCCTTCCTCTCGGGAAGCAGTCGTGCAGCAGTTGGAAGATGTGCCTTATGATTCAACGAATCCGTTGTTTCCATTTGGGCATGGGTTGGGGTATGAATAAGGGTTGGATGGTTTAGGAGTTGAGATGGTTGGATTGTTGGAAAGTGTAAAGGTTGTATGCCAGAGGAATGGTGATGCCAAAACCCGTTTTACGGCGTAACCAGAAAAAATGAAAAGAAGTTTACCAGAATGGAACAGAGAAATCAATTGACACACTTTAATGAACAGTCTCTAGATGAAGGTCAATAAATAGCCTAATAATGCCCCACCGATAACAACAAAAGCACTATTTATTTTCTTAAAGGCAAAAACGGCAATCATACTTAATACGGCAATTACAATTGTTCGCCAATCGGTCAAAGTATCTTTTCCCATTTCCACACAGACAGCTACAATTACAGCAACTGCTGCAATGTTCACCGCATCTAAAAATGCGGCAATGGTTTTCGATTTTCGCATTTTGGGAATAATCGGATTCAAGAGAGCAACAAAGATGAAAGATGGAAGGAAAATTCCAACGGAAGCAGCTACTGCTCCCCAGAATCCACCTAACTGCCAACCGATAAATGTTGCTGTTGATAAAACAGGCCCAGGCGTAAACTGGCCGACAGCTACAGCATCGATTAATGCTTGTCGTGTCAGCAAGCCTGTATTAACCAATTCTGCATCTAAATAGGCAAATAGCACATATCCACTGCCATAAAGTAAGGCGCCGACTTTAAAAAAGGTCCAAAGAATTTTCAGCGTACTCGCAGATACTGTTACTTGCAATAAAAAGAGAGACGTGAAGCTGTTTAAATTGTTTTTTGAGCTTTGGAGGAAATGCCAAACCAAACCGAGTAAGCCACAAGCAAATAAAGCTAGAATCTCGTGTAAACCGAGCAAACAAGCAACGAGTGTCAAGGCGCCTAAAATTCCAAGTTCAATATTTTTTAAGGCTTTTTTCCCAAGTCGGTAGACGGCTCCAATGATAATCGCAATTACTGCTGACTTAATCCCGTAAATGAAAGGTTCAACTTGTGGTAGTTGTCCGTATTGCTGATACAGCCAAGCAAATACCATTGTAATTACAACAGCAGGAAACACGAAACAAGTACCTGCGAGGATCAACCCTTTCCAACCTGCCCTTTCGTGTCCGCAGTGCATGGTCATTTCGGTCGAGTTAGGGCCTGGAATTAAGTTGGTAGCTCCTACCAAATCGAGAAAGTGTTGAGGAGACATCCATTTCCTTTTTTCTACAACTTCCTCTTCCATCATTGCGATATGTGCCGCAGGGCCTCCAAATGCAATACTTCCTAATTTGAAAAATAGTTTAGCTACTTCTTTTAGGTTCTTATCCATTTTTTTTTAATCCTTAAAGGAAATTGAAAGGTAAAGAATAGGGTACCGTGAATAATTCCCACTTCCGCTTTCCGACTTTGAACCCCAACCCCTTACACTTACCCAACTTTTACACCAATTAAAATCCTCACACCTTCTCCCTCCGCGCAGCCCGGTTTTCCCTCCTGATAAGTCGCCGACGCTGGCGTTCAAATTTGAGATCTTGGCGATAAAGAGGGCCGATACCCTGGTGTAGGTAGAGCTGCTTTTTGCGGAGCCGAAACTTGTAATCGATTCCATTGTCGTCATTGCCTTTTACTTCGACGTACAGCTTGGCACCAGATCGATAGTATCCCGTTTTGGGAGGAATAACATTACCTTCTTCCCAGGCATTGAAATTTCGCCAAGGCACAGAAATCCAAAGATTAGTGTTGTTGTCATAATTAAGGTGCCCCTCCAGGAATAGGTTAAAAGCTGTCGATTGAATCTCCATCCTAGGAATGTGAATCACTTCTTGGGTGATGTACAGCGTATCTGTCACAGGTGCAAAGCGAATACTTTCAAAGCGTTCTGTACGGAAAAATTGCTCTCCGATTTTTTGAATAGGCTCGAAATTGACCAACTCGGCTTCGTGCAGCGTGAATTGTACGGCACCCAAAAGACGCTTGGGGTCCAGTCCCGTTGCATCGTGTAATTGCCCTTTCAGGTGTGCATTCAAGGATACTTTTCCTGCTATTTTATCTGCGGACTGTAGCGCCGCTAGACCGAAATAATCATAGGTTTCTACAAGTGTACCCAAGTCAAAGTAAGCGGTGGTTAAGCTCAGGTCCACAGGGGTGACTGTATCCTGGTTCAGGCGTAGGCTGGCATTCAATTGCACCGGGCTGTCTCTGTATTCAAAAGTCATATCCGCAAACTGCAATTTACTACTCCCTTCAAAAGCGACTTTGCTACTTAGATCAGTGACCAAAACGTCCTTGTGCTGGAAGGAATCAATTTGGATATCCAGTTCTGGGTGGAACTTATGATAGAGGTTGAAAAGACTCTTTTTTATCTGATTACTACCGGTGTTTACAGTGCTTGTTTCGCTTTTTTGCAAAGAAGAGAAAAGACCGCTAAAATCGGCATAGTCAAGATAAGAGGCCTGGAGGCCAATAAATGACTGCACCAGCGGGCTTTCCTTTTCGGCCAGGATATCCATGAAGTTGTCAACTTTGCCATTAAGTGCCAAACTGCCACCAGAGGGCAAGGTGAGCTGCAATGTGTTTAGAGTGATATCATGTTGGGCTACATCAAGGTCGATAAGTGCTACATGGAAATTTAAGGCTTGTGGGACGAAAAATATGCCTGTTTTCTGAACTTGCAAATGGCCACGGGTCGCGTAAAGCAAGTCGCGCCAATCCTGTATTTTACCATTCAGCTTACCTTGGAAATGGTAGTCTCCTTCTTGGAAAAGAAAAGTATCGTTAGCGAAAGTTTTATTGAAGTCTTCGGTGTCTCCTCGTGCTTCGATGGCGATATTTATCCGCGAGGATTGGGTGCTGTCTGGTATACTAAAAGTCCCATTGAGCATTAATTGACTTTGGGCACTGTACAAGACGGTACTGTCAATCTTTAATACATGATCATTTACAAAACTCAGTTGAGATCGAATACCGTGAGCTTGCCACGTTTGATAGGTAAACTGGTCAATAGATAGACTTAAACAGGGATGGAATGTAGAATAAATCCCTTTTACGGTTTCCGAAATACGAACCTGAGAAGAATCCACCTCCGAAGATTCCTGTAAACTGGCAACAAGGTCAAGAAAATTATCGAGGTTCAAATCAGCAGAATAAATTGCAAGATCACTTTCGACTTTTTCATTTTTTTCTTCGAAAATAAGAGCGCTGAAATTTTTGACCAGTCCGCTTATTTTGATTTCCTGACCTTCGGCTAATGGTATTCGAATACTCGGTACCAATGCGTGTTCCGGGCTTAGGATTACATCTAATTCGGTAAGGGGGACGGTGACCTCGGCAGGGAGGTAGTGCACTTTGGTGTTTTGCATAAACAGTTTCCCTTCCGTGCGCTTTAAAACATCTGCTAAGCTTTCTGCGGCCCCTTCCATCTTTAGCTGGGCATCAAAGTGGCCACCTGCAAAGAAAAAGTTTTCGTTACCTAAAATCGCATTCAAATCGTCGAGTCGCCCTTTAGCATGCAGTTGAAGGTCAAGGGTTGTAGGAACTTGAGGGGTACTTTGGAAGGTGGAGTTTTCCAAGTAAAGTTGTGCACCCAGGTATTCGCAATGAAGGTCTTGTAAAGAGAGCTTCAGGTTTCTTCTATCCTCGCTTTTGGCGATCGTGGGATCTTCCGAAATGCGATTTACAAAGCTTCCTGATCCATTGACGTTTTCAAAAGCCAATGCTCCATCAACGATTACAGTATTGCCTGGAGCCGTAAAATCAATGTGTACCCATGGATTGTCATTATCAACAAATTCCCCCCGCAAGGAAATAGCCGTGGCCAAGGGGTGTAAAATTTGATAGGGAGCTAGCTTGTTTTGCAAATGAAGCGGCAACAGCGCTTTGGTTACCTGAAAGTCGGTTTGTTGATTAAAAAGGGATAAGAAAAACACGCCTCCTTGGCCCAGATCTATGCAGCTTTCTGCAAGAAAAGTCTGCTCATTAAGCTGTAAGGGGAACTGCGGAATCTCAATGGTCGATAATTGGCGGTCATAGTGTAATTGTAAATGAGCACTGACCGTCGTGTTCTCCAGATAACTGCCTTTGTCGAGGTTGAACCCCAAGCCCTCCACACAGGCATCGATAACCATATCCGAAGTTATCAAGGTGTCAGACATGGTTATTTGAGTAGCGATGTTTTCAATATAACCGGCGAATTGCTTGTTTTGCAAGGCGTTGTCCAGCACCAGCTCAAAGTCATTTATGGTTAAAGCCAAACTTTGAAGATTCCTTAGATGTAACATGCCGCCATTACGCCAGCCGGAAGCATTGGGGGACAAGGCCTGCAAAATATTGGTGTTTGTATCTCCATTCTTATCGGTGAGGCTTCTGAAATGGCCCCCTTTTATAACTAGGTTTTCGAGAATTACTTCCCGTTGGAAAACTTGGGCTAGCGAAAGTTTTACCGCTAATTCTTCGATCAGTAGGGTAGGAGCAGTAGAGTGAGTTTGGGTGGTGTCGGTCAGACTAAGATCGTGAATGTTTAAGGTTGCGTTTGGCCATTCTCGCCAGGAACTCAGGGTCAATTTGCCCAATTGCAAATCGCCCATGTAGTTGCTTTCGTACCAGTTTTCTACCTTTTCGGTAATGATTTCCGGATGCTGAAAAAGGTACCCCAAGGTTGCTGCTAGTAGTACCAGAAGTACTACAGCAGTTAACAGCAAACCTTTTAGGATACGGATTAGCATATTCTTATGCTCCGGCAGCCGGGATGATGACGTCTTTGTCGTCTATGTCGCGAGTAATTTTAATTTCGCGGACATCAGCAGGAAGGTGGTAACCTGCATCTTTTAACCCACGAACAGATCGCTGAATCACCTGAGTTTTGAGTGCCAAAGAGGAGACATTAGGATCATTGGTGTTAAACCAGTATTGCACGGTGAGCGTCATGCCGCTAGGTTCGTAAGCGGAAATAAAAACATTGGGTGCCCGATCATCCTGCAATACGCCATCTACCTGTTCAAGGATACCTCTTACAAAAGCGATCACCTCATCCATGTCAGAATCAGAAGCCAGGCGGACGGAAAAATCGTGCCGCAGAAAACCATCAATAGTCAGGTTGACAATAGGGTTGCGGACAATCATCCCGTTGGGGATATAAACGTCTTTACCATCAAAGGTTTTTAGATGCGTATCGCGCAAAGTCAAGCCAATGATTTTGCCAGTCTTACCACCAATCTCTACCACATCACCAATCCGGAATGGGCGGTCAAAAGCCATGATGATACCCGCCAGAAAATTCTCGCCAATATCCTTAAAAGCAAAGCCAATAATGAAGGCAGAAACCCCAGCACCCGCTAAGAGTCCAGAAGCAGCACCACTAAGGCCTATGATACCCAGGAAAAGCAAAAAAGCCACAATAATCAAACAGACCTTCAGGATTTGGGACAAAAAATCGGCCAGTAAGGGGTCATCCATAGTCTTGTTAAGGCGGGTCCGCATGGCCCGCTTCGCCCGTCCGGCAATCGTCAGTGCGATGATGAGCACCAAGAACGCCAATACGATTCTGGGTAAATAATTTACCAGTAATTCATAATACTCGTAAGTGACGTTCTTTAAATCTTCTACAAATTGCATATAAGTTGGTAATTCATGTTTGAAAACAATGTCGAAAAGACGTTATGATAACGCTCCTTTTGTAGTAGATGTTTGGTTGGTTTTTGAACCATATAAGGAATATGAGGTCATTTAAGCACCATTGGCGATTTCAGATTTAAAATGTAAAATTTTCAGAGGTCAGATTTTTAACCCTTACACTCTTACACCAAGTTCAAAATCGGAAGTAATGCTTTAGGTTCAAGTACTTCCGACTTCCTATCTCCGATTTCCGATTTCGAAACCCCTTACCTCATCAACGTCACATCCCCCTTCACGATCTCCACCCTGCCGTCGAAAAATTCCACTTCCATAAAGTAGACAAAGACGTCAGGGTTCAAGGATTCGCCCCGGAAGGTACCGTCCCAGCCACGACTCGTATCGCCGGGGAGGAGGTCGGCTTGCTCATAAATCAGCTGACCGTTTCGGGCGAAGATGCGCAGGCTTTTGAAGCTCACCACGTCGTTACCAGCATAGGGAATGAAGGTGTCATTGCTCCCGTCGCCGTTCGGAGAAAAGATGTTTGGAACAAATATCCTCGGCTTGCTGTCTACAAAAACCCGAAAGAAATCTGTCGCAGAACAAAAGGTAAGCGTATCAAAAACACTGACCTCATATACCCAGGATTCGAGTGGTCGCAACAGCGCAGTATTACCACTCAAAGTATCCGCGTGCGACCAGGAGTAGACCACATCAAAACTGCTGCTCTGTGCAGTAAGCGTAAGCTCATCACCCAGCTTCACGATACTGTCTCCCAGTAAGGCAACAGAAATAGCGGGTGGTGGGAAAATGTTCGTCAATAAAGGCAGTTCACATCCTGCTGCGTCACGAACGATAACTTCATAGGTGCCGGCAGTCAGCCCCTCAAATAGGGGTACTGCGCCAAAGTTGCCGCCATCTAGGCCATAAGTATAGCCCGGTGTTCCACCGCTCACATTCTCTACCGTGATGACGCCCGCATTGGGCCCATCTACACAATTGATATCAATAGCAAACGATTCCGCCACTACCTCCGTAGGCTGATCGAGGGTATAGCTTGCCATGGCCTCACAGCCTTTTTCATTGGTCACCAAAAGGTCATAGGTACCAATGTCCAGGTTGCTGATGTTTTGGGTGACGGCTGCATTGCTCCAATTGTAAGCCAAAGTCGCAAAAGGGCCATTAACCAAGGCGCCGAGCTGCCCATCCTGGCTGTCGAAACAACTGATCGGAGCAAGTTCGTCGATTGTTACCGTCAAAGGTGCTAGCGGCTCTGTGATGGTCACATCAGTAGTATCACGGCAGCCATCGCCATTGGTAACTTCCACCGTATAAGTGCCGGCGGGCAGTTGATCTGCAATTTGGGTCATGCTGCCGCTCGTCCAGTTCCAGGCAACAGAGTTGCCATTGTCTACCACTTGCGCAATACCGTCTACACCAGCAAAACAAGATACTTCTTGCACCATACTGGCCGTAGCTATAAATTCTGCGGGTTGGTCGATATCGGTGGTTAAGGTGGCAACACAACCATTAGCATCAACGACCTCTAGCTCGTAGCTACCGGTACACAATCCAGTGGCCAGTTCGTTATTGCTCACCCCATTGGTCCAGTTGTAGGTATAAGGCATGGTTCCTCCACTGACAAGCGTGCTGATGCTGCCGTCGCAAAAAGCAAAACAAGATGCATCCACCGCGTCCTGCAATGCTATCTGTAGCTCATCGGGTTGTACCACAAGAACAGTGAAGGTCGTGTCGAAAAAGTTGTCATTTAAGACGATCTCATAACTGCCTGCGGGCAAATCCGGAATGTCCGCACTTCCTCCTTCGGTAAGTATCTGGCCGTTGCCCATCAGGGTTCCTGCCGTGTTACTCCAGGCGTAGTCGTAAGGGACAACACCGTTAATCGCAGAGAACGTGATTAATCCATCCGTGTCGCCATTACACAGGAGGGTATCATTCATAAATATCGGAATGATCGCTGTGGTAAATTCTACGGTGAAACACACTTCATCCATACAGCCATTTTCATCGGTCACTTGCACACAGCATTGCTCTCCGGCTACCAGATTGGTCGCCATAGGCCCTGTTTCGCCAGTACACCAGGTAAAGGTGTAGTCGCCTAGTCCTCCCGTTGCAGAAGCAATTCCTACACCGTCTGTACCATCAATGCCTATGGCTGGTTGGGTTTGCTCTACGGTAAGCACCAACTCTTCAAGCACCGTTAGGTCACTGATGACAATACTATCACAGCCTTGGAAAACTTGTAGGGTGTCATAGTATAATCCGGTGGTCGTATAGTCATTAGGCCCCACCTCCAGCGTTTCTCCGGCACAGAGGGTGATGGTCTGATTATTGACAGGTGTAATATCGCCGGCATCTGTTACACTTAGTTCAAAAATACCCCTGGAGGCACTTCCCGAACCGTCGATCAAGATATAGTAAACCCTTCCTGGGTAAAGACAGGTCACCTCCATCGTTTCGTCCAAATCGGCAGGCGTAAATTGGCTGGTAACGTAGCTGAAAAAGCCACTACAAGTATTGTTAAACGAGCGGTACAAAGCCAACTGAATACCGATAGGTTGCTTGATGGTATCTGAAATGCCTTCAATAATAACGTGGCCAGATGGCGGTGCCGTAAAGCTAAGCCATACAGAATGCTGACTTACGAAAGTAGGCAAAAAGGGATCTTGAACATCGGTAGCACAAAAGTTAGCGATGGGCTCAGGAGTACTTACACTCCCGCCTTCAGGCACCACGCCCAGGTCCATCACGTCACAACGCAAATCGCCACCATCAGGAACTCCGGCATCCCATACCTGTAGACCGAAGATGCCTCGGTAGTCACCACCGTTATTGGCACCATCTACCCAAATGTAATAGTCTCGATTGGGTTCCGGACAAGGCATTCTGAACTCATGATCAAAGCCGTTGCTGGTGAAATTATAACCAGAAAGCGCGACCAAATTGCCGTCGCAGGCATTGTTGTCGGTAAGAAAAACACCCATCTCCAAATCTATGGGTTCGCCGACATTATTGGGGTCGCTGAGCCCTTGTACTACAAATAAACCACTAGGGTTGGGCCCGGTGTTGAACTTAAACCATACACCAGCCTGGTTCGTAAAGTAGTAGCCCAAACTCTGTGGGTTGATCTCTCCAATGTCAGTAGCGCAGAGGTTGGCATAGTTGCCCACGGTCATATCGCCAAGGGTATCTCCGTAAACGATGGTGCCCAAGTCAACAGCATTACAAATAAAGTCATTGTCGGGAAACGCAAAACCATCGGTCTGTATGCTAAAGTTGACCGACCCGCTTGAAGAACCGGGAGCATTGATAGACAAAGAATAATTAGCGGTATTACCCACCATCGGAACAACAAAAAAGTCGCAAATGGTTTCCGTACAACTCTCTTGGATATCACAACCCAAAGGGGGCTGAAGGAGCGCGTCATTTTCGGTTACTTGCAGACAAATTTCCACGGTCATTGGCACAGCCGCAGGGCAGGGGAAATTGGCCTGATAAATCGTGTCTGGCAGCGTGTTGTAGCAAATGCCTATATCGGGATAATAGCTGTATGCTCCACCCTCGGCAGCAACAGCAAACAATGGGTCTGGTGCTCCTCCAAATGGGCCATCAGTACATTCAGAGCTGGCCATTCCGCTGTCTACAACGACCTGTATTCCGATTTGGGCTTGGGCAGTAAGTGCAAGACAACAAGCTAAAAGTAGTAAAATACGGTTCATACGCTAGTGGTGCTAAATAAGAATGTGGAAAATGGAAAACCATATTCCGGGATCAATGATCAAGAATAGCAAAAGTGTAATTATTACCGGAATCCGGCTCTTCTGAAGGGTGATTACAAAGGTACAAACTACAGATAAAACAGTACCTCTAATTTTTGTGGACTTGGTAAGGTAGGAAACCTAACCGGTCATTTTTGATAGTTGCGCTAGCTAAACGAATTGGAGAAGTGAAAAATTGTTAAGGGGGGCAAAATCATTTGGCATCCCCCCGTACCTGACGGTCGGGGCCGGGCTGTCCGTTATAATGTGCTCGCTACGCTGTGCGCATTCCACTGCCATCCCTGGCTGATACGGGCTCCGGGCCCTGCCCTTCGCCCTATTGTTGGACAGGATAATTCCCGATTTTATGCTCCATCACCCCGGCATCAATCCCATCCGCACCGGTAAACGCTACCAATTGTGCAATAACCTTTTCAGGGTGATCTACCAATTCTTGATAATCAATCCACATTACCGTTTCTCGATGTAGACGGCGTTCTGCTTCCGCATGTTGGAAAGCATACATTTGACGAAATTGCTGGGTGCTTGGCTCATCAAGACACATGTTGATGCTGCGGGCAGAAACCACACAGGCTTCTAAGTCCCGGTGAATGTAAATAATCTTAGCTCCAGGGATCAAGCCCTGTAGATAGTCTAGCTGCGGGATGGGCCAGCCTGGCAGTTTACAACCCCACCCGCTACGGCCTTGCGTTTCTACATACTGTTGCAAGAAGTCGGAATAATCCAATAAAGCTTTTCTGTAATTGGCCAAATAGGCATCACGGGCGGGTAGCAAATCAGGTATCCAGGCATTTACATCGCCCTCGAGGACCTTAGTTAGTTGCTGGTCGCGCCAGGCGTTGTGTGGCCCACCCATCATCAATTGTTTGTTCTGGTAAAGGCTGGCATAAATATGGACATCATTGGCTACCGACTCTCCAAAAATGAGCGTGTCTGAAGAGGAGGAAAGTAACCGTTGGATCAGTGTAGTGCCACACCGTTGTACCGGAGAAGCTATGAATATTGGAGGGTTGGAGGCCATAAAGGTTTCAATATGAGTTCAGAGGTGAAGTTAGAAAAAATAGCCTTATGGAGCATCAAAAAACAAAAGGCTTGAGTGGACAAGCGCCCAACTCAAGCCTTTCTATTTTAGAAGATCATTAAGCCTTCCCTCACGGGCCACGGCCCGCCCATGTACCCCGCTGGCGGGGTCGGCTCGCAGAGCCGGGGGTGGGTATCTCCGCTCGGGCGGAGGTGGCCCGCAGGGTCGGAGGTGGGAAGTCGGAAGTATTTTGGCACCCAACAATCAACCATCAACCATTTTCAAAGTCGGAGATCGGAAGTCGGAAGTAACGAGGTACACGTAGATTAAAGAGGGAAAATTTTCCTACTAGCTAAATACTTCCGACTTCCCACCTCCGACTTCCGACTTTGAAAACCCCTATTTCAACCGCTCAATAATTCCCGCAATACCCTGGCCGCCACCTACACAGGCCGTTACCATTCCGTAACGTTGATTACTACGGCGCATTTCATTGATCAATTGAATGGACAGCTTAGCACCGGTCCAACCCAGCGGGTGACCCAAT
>NZ_JBOEFX010000149.1:0-27665 GCF_050633125.1 Lewinella sp. | reverse complement strand
CTTTTCAGATGCTTAATGACTCGTTTTTAGTTGTAGTCAACTTGAATTTTTGCCTAAGCCAAAATTCGGGATGACTCATATTATTTGGGGCCGTGCCGGTAGTGGTGCTGCTGCGCAAGCCCCCCTACGGCACCAGGCTGTCTGTCGCTGCCGCTCCTGCCCATCCTTCGGCCTTGCGCCATCCTGGCACCGGGCTCCAGGCTCCCGCCTTTCGCACTTTCACTTCGGTTGGAAAAAGGCACCTCTTAATACTCAAAACCCAAGCTTCCTAAGTCTTTCCAAAAATCGGGATAAGATTTTACGACCACCTCCGGTTCAGCAATAGCTACCGGGGCATATAACGCCAATGGAGCAAAAGCCATCGCCATACGATGATCTTCGTAAGTCGCAAAAGTAGGGGGTGCTGTCCACGCTGCTTTGCCTTCAAGCATGAAGTATTCTTTTTGCGAATTCTTGGAGAATCGCGCCGGTAAAGGAGTAAAAAAGGAATTGACCTTGGCCAACTCATTTTTAAGGGCCGCAATACGATCCGTTTCTTTGATCCGCAACGTTTCCAAACCGGTAAATAACCCCTGCGTTCCTAACCCGGCACAAGTCACTGCCAAGGTTTGGGCAATATCTGGACAGGCAATAAAGTCGTATTCAAAAAGAGCAGGAGGAGCGGTACCCGCTTCCTTGGTCAACCGCAGCCCTGTTTCATTGAATACCGTCTGCACACCAAAGCTCGTATACATATGCTGCAAAGCGGAATCTCCCTGAAAGCTATCTGCAAATAAGCCATTCAATTGTAAATCACAACTATCGCTCAATGCGGCCAAACTGTAGTAATAACTAGCTGCTGACCAATCGGCTTCCACCGTAAAAGCATTCGCCTGGTAGGCTTGGTGTTCAACACGGATAATATTGCCCTCCCAAGTGTGTGACACACCAAAATGCTTCATCAAACCCAGCGTCATTTCAATATAAGGCCGCGAGACAATCTTTCCTTCCAGTTCCAACGTTATCCCCTGCGGCAATGTCGGCCCCAACAGCAGCAATGCCGTAATGTACTGGCTACTCGTACTTGCAGGAATACGGAGGTGGGCGTCTTCTCCAAACCCTGCTTGATAATCAATCCGCAAGGGAGGGTAGCCCTCGGCTTCTACGTATTCAATCTGGGCGCCGAGCGATCGTAAAGCTTCCACTAGTACGCCGACGGGGCGCTGCTTCATCCGTTCCGAACCAGTGAGTATCTGAGTACCAGGCCGGCTTGCCAAATAAGCCGTCAGAAAACGGAATGTGGTACCTGCTGCACCAACGTCCAGCAACTCCTCTTTGCTCTTCAGTAAAGCCTGAAGCGTTTCCGTATCCTTGGCATTAGCTAACCGCTTGATCTCGAAATCTTCGACACAAAGTGCCTGAATGATCAAAGCTCGGTTACTAATACTCTTGGAACCCGCCAGTTGAATTTCACCTTTAAGGTGCCGATCCGGTTTGGATATATGTCGAACGTCCATAATTGGATATTGATTAAAAAAGGAAAGCCACAAAATAGCAGCTTTCCTCTTTGTCCTACTGAATAAGGAAGAACAAATATGTTTTTCTTACAAAATGCAGGCTTCTATTCGAAGTCTAAAACCACTTAATAGTTGGCACCAAATTATTCCTCTTCTCGGTTGCCTTCCCGCCACAGTCGCTTGCGTTCGCTCTCTTTTTCATAAGCCCGGATGATCTCCTTCACCAGACGGTGGCGTACCACATCATCAGCAGATAACTTCACCAGTCCAATACCGTCGATATTGGTAAGCAAATCAATAGCCTTACGCAAACCCGACTTTTGGCTGAATGGCAAATCTACCTGTGATAAATCGCCTGTAATAATACACTTAGCGGAAGGGCCTAAACGAGTAAGAAACATCTTGATCTGTGCCGTCGAACAGTTTTGCGCTTCATCCAAAATGATAAAAGCATTATCCAACGTACGCCCACGCATATAGGCTAGCGGAGCAATTTCAATGACCCGCGTATCCATAAATTTCGTCAAAGTCTCCGGTGGAATCATATCATCCAACGCATCATACAGAGGGCGCAGGTAAGGGTCAATTTTCTCCTTCAGATCACCAGGCAAAAAGCCCAAGCTCTCTCCTGCTTCTACAGCAGGTCGTGTCAGGATAATCTTTTTAACAGCCTTATTCTTCAATGCGCGAACGGCCAAGGCTACCGCTGTATAGGTTTTACCTGTACCTGCTGGGCCAACAGCAAAAACTACGTCATTGATTTCTGCACGATCTACTAGAACCTGCTGGTTGATCGTCTTGGCTTTAATCGGCTTACCAGTACGACCATGAAGGATGGTCTTGGTGCCTTTACCACGCCCCAACTTTGTATCGAAGGGATTTTCGCCTTTCAACAAGTCTTTGACTGTCTGTTCTGTGAGTTCATGGTGTTCCTTGAGTAGGCGCACCATAAGCTCTATACGGCTTTTGGCTTTTTGTGTGAATTTCTTTTCACCTTTGATCTTAACGTTACTTCCCCGGCTGGTGATCGTTACCTCAGGGATAGCATCGCGTACTAAGGTTAAGTTTCTGTTTTTTTGACCAAAAAGGGTCAGTGGATCTACTCCATCCACCTGCAGGATAATTTCGCTCAAGTAGTTGTATTCTATATTTAACGAATACGGAAGAGGGTCTTTTGTGACCATTCCATGATTAATGGTAATGAAACGAATGAGCCAACTAAAAGGTTCCATCGTTCTTTGATAGAAAATGCTATAGGCATCCCTACAGAACAAATTTAGCAAAATCAGGCTTAACTATATGTGAAGTTTTCCTTCCCTGGCCTTTTTTCCCGACATAGACCAACCCTATCCTTAGCTTAAACCGTATTTTACCAACCCTAAACAGCAAAGAATGAAGTCGCATAAAATTTTCAATGATCCGGTTTATGGATTTATCCAGGTTCCTTACGGCACCTTATTTGATTTGGTGGAACATCCTTTCTTCCAGCGGCTGCGGCGAATCAAGCAACTGAGCCTTACTCATTATGTGTACCCCGGAGCACTACACACTCGTTTTCATCATGCACTAGGAGCACTGCACTTGATGCGCCAGACCATTGCAACCCTCAGAGCCAAAGGCATTGATATCAGTTCGGAAGAATCCGAGGCGGTACAAATCGCTATCCTGCTACATGATATTGGCCACGGCCCGTTTTCGCATACCCTAGAACACACCCTGATTAAAGTTCATCACGAAGAGCTATCGTTACTCTTTATGGAGAAGCTCAACGAGGAATTTAATGGTGAATTGGCCTTGGCCATTGATATATTCCAAGGTCGTTATCACAAACCATTCTTGGCACAACTTGTGTCCAGTCAACTAGACATGGACAGAATGGATTACCTCAACCGCGACAGTTACTTTACTGGCGTTAGCGAAGGGGTTATCGGCTATCATCGTATTATCAAGATGCTGACGGTACACGAAGGGGAACTGATGGTCGAAGAAAAAGGCATCTATTCTATCGAACGCTTTCTTACGGCCCGCCGCCTGATGTACTGGCAAGTCTATCTCCATAAAACGGTCTTGGCCGCGGAGTTGATGCTTATCAAAATCATGGAACGTGCTAAAGAATTGATCAGTAAAGGACATCTGCTCCCTGCTCCTTCCGTTCTTCGTTATTTTCTCGAAAATCGTGATCTCTCCAGCACTGACTTCCACACCAAACGCGATGAACTCCTCCAGGTTTTTTCCCGTCTCGACGATACCGATATTGCAGCAGCCGTCAAGGAATGGCAGGATAACGAAGACCCTAACCTTTCTTTCCTGGCACGCGGTTTAGCTAACCGGCGACTGTTCCGTCTGGAGTTTAGTTATGAACCCTTTGCTAAGGACTATGTCGAAAGCATTCGTAAAAAGATCAATGAAGCACCTGGCCTCCCTCCCTCCGCTGGTGACCAACTTGTCATTGAGGGCAAAGAGACCAATACTTCATATTCTGCTTATAAAGACGAAATAAGTATCCTTATGAAGTCCGGGAAAGTGCTACCAATGTCTGAATTGTCCGACAGCACTGTTTCCCCGAGAATGTTTACCAAATATTATCTCTGCTACCCTAAAATCTAGCACTTGCGGGGAAAGCTCAATGTATTGCCTTTTTCTTTTCTTTTAAAAAAGTAATTTCAGAACTATCCAATGCCTCGTTGTGTTCCATTTCCCTACAAGTTAAAATCACTCCACGTAACCGCCAACAACCGGAACCTTCCGGGCCGGCAGAAGAAACATGATCAAAAACGAAAACCTCCTTATTCTTCTGCTAGCAGCCCTACAGTTTACCCACATCGTAGATTTTATGATCATGATGCCACTGGGCAAACAATTCATGGATCTTTACGATATCAATCCCCAACAGTTTAGTCTGCTTGTCTCCGCCTATGCTTTCGCTGCGTTTGCGGCAGGATTGTTTGGCGCTATGTTTATCGATAGATTTGATCGACGCCATGCCTTACTCGTCGTTTATCTAGGGTTTACTATCGGCACGCTGGCCTGTGCTTTTGCGCCCAGCTATGGTATTTTCCTTACCGCCCGAGCCTTTACTGGTGCATTTGGGGGTACATTGGGTGCACTTATTCTGGCTGTAATTGGTGACATTGTTCCCTTTCAACGACGTGGTGCGGCTATCGGAAAGATCATGATTTCCTTCTCCGCGGCCTCAATTGCGGGGGTACCTGCGGGTNNGGTATTTTCCTGGCCGACGAGTACGGAACCAGTGCACCGTTTTTGGTAGTTGGTGCACTTTCTTGTGCTTTTTTAGTCCTTTCTTATTTTGTGATTCCTCCTCTACGATATCATTTTCAACAAAAAGACGGGGTCACTATCAATACTAGTCCACGAGAAATCATCCGACTCGTCAGTTCTGACCCCAACCAACTCCGTGCCCTACTTTTTAGCTTGGTACTCATGCTGGGGCATTTCACCATCATTCCTTTCATTGCGCCATATATGCAGCTCAACATTGGCTTCACTTCCAAGGAGGTGGCGCTTCTTTATGCTATTGGTGGCGCTGTAACGGTGGTTTGCCTCCCTCTTTTCGGCCGCTTGGCCGACCGGTTTGGGCACATCCTCATATTTACTTTATCAAGCATTTTGGCGCTCTTTTCCATTTTTGCGATCACCAATCTACCACCCGTCATTTTGCCTTTAGCCCTTATGGCGAGTGCCAGCTTTTTTCTCGTCGCCAGTGGGCGTAATGTTCCAGCGACAACCTTGGTGACCTCTGTGGTAAAGCCAGAGAACCGGGGCAGTTTTATGAGTATTCGGGCCTCTATCAACGAGGCGGGCTTGGCCCTCAGTTCCTTTATTGCGGGGATGATTGTCATCGAAAATCCCGACGGAAGTCTGGGGCATTACCAGTATGTCGGGTATTTCGCGATCATCATGTCGGTCGTTGCCATAATACTCGCGCGTAAGTTGAAGACAGTTTCTTAACTCACGAGCACCTCACCTTATTTTAAACGTGCCACTCCGTAGGTCGTACCGAAATAAACCAGTAGGTGATCTTCATTGATGCAACGTAAGCCGCATCAATTTGCGCAATGAGAAGGAGGGAAAAGAAGGTCCCCCGCTAGTATCAACAGCCTCATAAGAACGAGTTATACCCTGTTAATCAGCTATGGGTTATGGAAGGTGATACAAAAGTAACCAGAATACAAAAAAGGAATATCTCCCTATCTTCGCGCCATGAGTTCCTTCCTACAAAAAATGCAAGACGAGCTGGATACCCGACAAGCGCAGGGCCTACTTCGCCAGCTGCCCACACCTATTGGTGAGCGGATAGATTTTTGTTCCAATGACTACCTGGGTTTTGCTCGTAAGTTGAGGGTTACCTCTCCTACTAGCGGAGGAGCGACCGGCTCACGACTAATCAGTGGAAATTCTGCCTTGGCGGAAGCTTTGGAACAACAGATTGCTGATTTCCATAGTGCCGAAGCTGCACTCCTCTTTCCTTCCGGATATGCAGCCAACATCGGCCTCTTACCGGCAGTAGCCGGGCGAGGTGACACTATTGTCTACGATAAACTTATACACGCTTCTCTGCGAGATGGCATCCGCCTGAGTCGAGCCAAAGCCCTGAGTTTTGTACATAACGACTTGACGGATTTAGTTAAAAAACTACAAAGCACAGAAGGACAGGTTTTCGTCGTCGTAGAAAGTGTCTACTCTATGGATGGCGACCAAGCACCACTGGCAGCTATGGTTGACATTTGCCAACAACACGGCGCCTTACTCATTGTAGATGAAGCACACGGCACCGGCGTTATTGGCAAAAGAGGGGAAGGTTTGGTAAGTGCTCTCGGCCTAGAAGATCAAGTTTGGGCCCGTGTTCACACCTTTGGCAAAGCCATCGGTAGCCACGGTGCCGCCATTGTCGGCAGTCAACTACTGAAAAGTTACCTCCTCAATTTTGCGCGATCCTTTATTTATGCAACAGCACTTCCCGAACATACTTTACTTAGTATTCAAGCAGCTTATGAGGCACTCTTTACGGGTTCAGAAGTAGCAATTTTGCAAGAGCGGGTCAGGTATTTCTTAGCCAACTGCCCCGCCTGTTTACGCACCGCCCTAATTCCCAGCACTACCCCTATCCAAGCGGTTATCTGCCCCGGCAATGCACAAGTGATGAAGCTCGCTGCACATCTCCAGGAAAATAATTTGGCTATCCTCCCGATCCGCTATCCTACTGTTTCTCAGGGCGAAGAGCGCCTCCGTATTTGTCTACACAGTTTTAACACGAACGAAGAGATCGATCAGTTGTTGAATATACTGGCTGCTAGTGATTTTGTGTAAAAAAGTGATGTAGGGAGGAGCTTTATGTTTTGTTTCCACGCTTGGCAGGAGGTGTTCGTTACGCTTATGCGACCTTTCGTCGGGATGCTCACTAGCGTTCGCGGGAATGCTCGCTAAAGCTCGCGCGTAGCGCGGCTACCGCCGACGCAGTCGGCACCGCCGCGAGGAACGAGCACTACCGCAAGCCCAGTGCAACACTTTCTGCCACAAGTAAAATTTCAGACAAGAATTAATCCAACAAAATATGCTCCCCAAAAAAATCTTCGTCAGCGGTATAAGTACCGAAGTAGGAAAAACTGTTTGTTCCGCTATTTTAGTCAAAGCCCTCCAAGCTGACTACTGGAAGCCCGTTCAATCTGGCGATTTACACCACACCGATAGTATGAAAGTAGCCAAGTGGAACGGTCTGTCTCTCCCCCACCCTCGCTTTCATCCGGAAACACACCGGTTGACCGAGCCTATGTCGCCTCACGCTTCTGCCGCTATTGATGGTGTACATATAAAGCGGAGTGATTTCCAAGTGCCAGCCACCGACAAAACGCTTATTATTGAAGGTGCTGGTGGCTTGATGGTCCCTCTCAATGAGCAAGACACACTCTTGGACTTGATGTGTGATTTACAAATACCCGTGATTTTGGTTTCCCGCAACTATCTGGGCAGTATCAATCATACCTTGCTCAGCATTGCCCAGCTACAACAGGCCGGAGTTCCTATTGTTGGTATTGTTTTCAATGGCCCTTCTACGCCTAGTACCGAAAAAATCATTTTGCAAATGACCAAAGTTCCCCTCTTGTTTCGCATTCCCGAACTGAGTGAACTATCTTTGTCCGCCATTGATGAAACGGCACGTCTCATCAAGCCCCAACTCCTCGAAACCCTAATGCATTAGTATTGCGCAAAAAATGCCATAGGCATCCCTACGGGGTAAGTTGAGCCATTTTTGTGCTGTTCCTTAGTCTTTTCACCTTGTACAAAGTACCTTAAAATGTCTACCCTCACCCAACGAGACCAGCGGGTTATCTGGCACCCCTATACACAAGAAAAAACGGCTGCTCCTCCTCTTCCCATCGTTCGCGGCGAAGGCCCTTACCTGATAGGCGAAAATGAGGAACGCTACCTTGATGCGGTTTCCTCTTGGTGGGTCAATCTCCACGGGCACAGTCATCCCTATATTGCAGAGAAAATTTATGCCCAGTTGCTCACCCTCGAGCACGTTATTTTTGCGGGGTTCACACACCCTCCCGCTGTAGAAGTAGCAGAACGTTTGCTTACGCATCTTCCTGATCAGCAAGCACGTATTTTCTATTCAGACAACGGCTCTACTGCGGTAGAAATCGGCATCAAAATGGCCCGCCAATATTTCTACAACCAAGGTAAAAGGCGTAGTAAGCTCGTCGCTTTCAATGAAGCTTTTCATGGAGAGACATTTGGAGCGATGGCTGCTAGTGGCGATCATGATTTCAACCGGGCTTTTCATGACGATCTCTTTGAGGTTTGGAGGATTCCCGCCCCTGTTGACGAACAGCGTACCCAGGAAGCACTCAAACAGCTGGAACACCATCTCCAGACAGGCGAAGTCTACGCTTTTCTTTTCGAACCCCTCATCTTGGGAGCCGGAGGTATGCTGATGTATACGCCAGAAGTACTTGATCAACTTATCTCGCTTTGCCATCGCTATGATGTGCTCTGTATTGCGGATGAGGTAATGACGGGCTTTGGCCGTACTGGCACCACCTTTGCTAGTAATCAACTTCAAGAGCAGCCCGACATCATGGCCATGTCCAAGGGCCTTACGGGTGGAACGCTCCCCTTGGCCATTACCACTTGCAGCGAAAAAATATTTTCTGCATTTCTCTCCGAAGACAAACTTAAAGCCTTCTTTCATGGCCACAGCTACACCGCTAACCCTGTAGGATGTGCAGCAGCCTTGGCCAGTCTCGACTTACTCGAAAGGGAAACAACCCAAGCGAATATTCAAAGGATTGTGAAGCAACATGCTGCTTTCAGAACCAAAATTATATCACATCCAGCCTTGCGCAGGGTCCAGCAAACGGGCACCATTATTGCGCTAGAGTTTGCCACCCCCGAAGGCACTTCTTACTTCAATGATCTTCGTGATAAATTGTACTATTTCTTTTTGGAACGGGGCATTCTCCTTCGTCCCTTGGGTAATGTCATCTACATTTTACCTCCTTATTGTATGACCGAAACGCAGCTGAAAGAAGTCTATCTGGCGATTGAAGAAAGTTTACAAATGATATCAACCTCAGCTATTTCCGCGTGAAGCAATCGAAAAGAATAAGCATCGTTGGTTGGGGCAGCACTTCTGCTTTAGGCCACCTCCCAGAAGGGATTTGGCAAGCTTACTTACAGCCCCAAACGGCGATCAAGCAACGTGATGATGATTGGGTGGCTAGCCTACCGGCTATTACAGAAGACCGTATTCACAGCTTGAGTCAACAAGAAAAAGGCTATCATCGCCTCGATCGTTCCGTACTGCTGGCCATGCTGGCCGGGGAACAAGCACTACAGCGGGCAGGTTGGAAAAACAAAGGAATAGAAAGTGGACTTTACCTGGGCTCCTCCAGGGGGGCTACAGGCAGCTGGGAAGCGTATTTTCAACAATTCCAAGACCAAAAGGAACGATTATCGCCCCAAAGTTCGCCCTTAACGACTGCGGGAAATCTCGCCACGCATACCGCCCAACACCTGGGTATACACGGCTTCACTTCCGACAACTCTATCACCTGTAGTACTGCTTTGCACGCTGTTGCAAATGCTGTAGTATGGTTGGAATCCGGGCGTTACAATCAGTTCTTAGCGGGAGGTACAGAGGCACCATTAACGCCATTTACCCTCGCCCAAATGAACGCTTTAAAAATATATTCCAACCTTTCCGACACCACATTTCCAAACCGCGCCCTGGATCTAAACAAAACCGAAAACACGATGGTACTTGGGGAAGGCAGTGCCCTTTTTGCCCTCATGAAAGATGCCACCCAGCCGCTCGCGCATTTGAGTGGCCTGGGCTACGCCCGAGAAAATACTGCAACCTTAACAGCCATTTCTAAAAACGGCCTAGCTTTACAAAAAGCTATGAATCAAGCACTAAGAGAGGCAGAAAAAAAGACCGTAGATGTTGTTATTTGTCATAGCCCCGGCACCCGCTTGGGAGATCTTAGTGAATGGCGGGCTATTCGTAGCGTATTTGGGGAAAATATGCCATCTTTGACCTCCAACAAATGGAAGTTGGGCCACACCCTGGGTGCCTCTGGAGGGCTTAGTCTGGAACTGGCCCTACTGCTCTTAGAGCACCAAACCTTCCTACCTATCCCCTACCTTACACCGACCGTGCCACCGAAGAACATTCGTAGCATAATGGTCAACGCCTTGGGCTTTGGTGGTAATGCCATCAGCCTGATCATCACAAAACCATAGCGAAAAAGACTTTAGCATGAGCGCAACAAAGCATTGGACACTCGAAGAAGTATTAGCAGTTTATAACTCTCCTCTCTTGGAGCTTGTTTATCGAGCAGCAACAGTACACCGCGAACACCATAACCCGCGGGAAGTACAAATTAGCACGCTCCTATCCATCAAAACAGGCGGTTGCCCCGAAGATTGTGGCTACTGCCCACAGGCAGCTCGCTATCATACGGATATTGAAACCAACGACCTTATGACCGTAGATCAGGTCACGCAGGCAGCTATCCGTGCCCAGGCCAGTGGTGCTTCTCGTTTATGTATGGGAGCAGCCTGGCGTAATGTCAAAGACAACGAAGAGTTTGAGCATGTACTCGACCTAGTACGTACCGTCAACAAACTCGACATGGAAGTGTGCTGTACCCTCGGTATGCTCACCGAAAACCAAGCCAAACGCTTGGAAAATGCCGGCCTTTACGCCTATAACCACAACCTCGACACTTCCGAGGAATATTACAAGGAAGTCATCTCTACCCGAGGCTATGAAGACCGCCTGAAGACCTTGGATAATGTTCGAAAAACCAACATTACCGTTTGCTCAGGAGGTATTGTAGGAATGGGCGAAAAAGCAGAAGACCGCTGTGGTATGCTGCTCACCCTTTCTCAATTGGACCCGCAACCAGAGTCAGTCCCCATCAATGCACTCGTGGCTGTAGAAGGGACACCATTGGAAGAGCAACACCCCGTTTCCATCTGGGAAATGGTTCGCATGGTAGCGACTACCCGCATCGTAATGCCCCGCGCCACCGTACGCCTTTCCGCTGGTCGCACCGAGATGTCGACCGAAGGACAAGCACTATGCTTCATGGCAGGTGCAGGTTCTATTTTTGCAGGAGACAAGCTTCTCACCACCCCCAATCCAGACTTACATTCTGATTTAGATATGTTCGACTTATTGGGTCTTCAACCGACCCAAGCTTATAGTAAGCACGAAAAGAGAGAACCTCAGACAGAAACAGAAAAGCCCGCAGCAGAACGCCAAATTAAGTGGTCTCGTCCAGGTCATAAAATTGAAGCCAATGTAGCTTACGCGAAGAAGGAGTAGAGGTACTCGCTCTGCTCGTAGCAGTGTTCGTTATACTTACGGAGGTGTTCATCCGATAAATCGGATTCACGATTTGTGCTCACTTCGTTCGCGGTGATGTTCGCTACGCTCACGGTTTTTGGGGCCAATAAAAGAAGGATACACGCATTAATCTACAGTCTCATCCGCGAGCGATAACGAGTCCCCCCGTGAGTGCTAACGAACACAAACACGAGCGATAGCAAGTACCACCGCGAGTGTAACGAGCACAAACCGCTCGCATAGCGAGCACTCCCGCGAACGCAGTGAGCACCAAAAGGTAAGATTTCGCTGTCCCACGGTATCTATACCAAAGCATCCTTTCATTTCGAATAAAAAGCTTTGGTTTGATGTCAACAACTACCTCCTCCCGGTTGCGCTTATGCCTCCTGTTTATACTTTTTATAGGTGGGGCAACATCCTGTGTACTCGCACAAGAACTAAGTAACAGCATTTATGCTAATACCAGTGAAGGAGACTGTTGTTTTCAGTTTGGTTATACCTACAATCTCCCCCAAGGGATCACTAGTATTGAGACCAAGTTAATCGATACCGATATTACTTTTTCCAGCATTGATTACCCTTTAGGCAGTGGTTGGCAACAAACGGTACTCCAACAACAAAAGCGGCTACGCTGGACCTGGGAAGGCGGAGAACTCCCTCCCGGCGACCAACCCCTCTTTGATTTTTGCTTAACAGGCTGGAATAGTGCAGATCATATTTCCTTGGCAGTCGTCTGGCGAAGTGGCAACAATGTCCTACAGCGAGACACCTTACAGCTAGCCTGCGGAGCCTGCTGGCAAGCCGCCGACTATTCCATTGAATGCCTTGCAGACAGTACCTATAGCTATCTTTTCACTTTTGAAAACAACAGTCCTTTTACTGTCAACCAGCTACAGGTTCGTGAGCCGGATGGGCAAGACTTAATCTTCGAAGAAACCCTTTCTCTGTCTGCTAGCTTAGCTCCTGGAGGCAGCCAGTCTGGCTTGGAATTACACTTCCGTACTGACGCAGCTTTCCTTGACGAAATTTGCTTCTCCTTAAGTCCTAAACGATACTTGGAAACGGGTATTGCGGTAGAATGCTGTACCGCAACTTACTGCTTTCCAATACCAGATTGCGACCATTGCTGCACCGCTTACGAAGACTTTATCATTGACGCCGAACAGGGGTTTTCACTGGCTATTGATTGCGAGAACACACAAATTCGGCTGCAAGCCAATGCCTTAAACGATTGCGACCAAGTGGCCTTTACACTCACAGGTCTAGGCGCAGGAACAGTAGATGGCAACGAAGCCATCACCTTTGGCGGCCTAGCTGAAGACACCGAATATGAAATATGCATGACTGCAACCCGCCGTGACCGCAACGGTGAAAACTGCTATGAGACGGCCAGTTTTACTACTTGTGAAAGCTTTTATTTCGACTGTGACCAATGTACCAACCCTGGTCAAATCAATTGGGAGGACAGTTGCCCTAATTTCGTAAATCTCGTCTGTGGTTGCGACGGCATGACCTACCTCAACGCCTGTGCGGCCCTCAGTTGGTCGGGTATCCAGGAATGGACCAACGGCCCTTGTAGCGACCTACCTCTAGACAGTATTCCATTGATCGCGGAATTAAACGACGACCTGCACGTACAGCTTTCATGGACCAACCCAGGTATGACCGACTATCGCTATTTCCTGGTACAACGGCGAGTATCTAACGGCCCCTGGTTGACACTTGCGGAGGTCAGCAATGCCACTTTTGCTTATTTAGACATCGCCCCACTGCTTCCTAATGTGGTCTACCGGATTGTTGGAGTTATCTGGCCGGGCAAAGTGGTCATCAGTAATCTAGGGGTAATTGGCCTGGTCGCTACTCAGGCTGCCTCCAACCGTAATGAAGGAAAGATATGGCCCAATCCGGCAGGTGATTACCTCAATATTTCCCTGGCCCTGCCTCAATCAATTCCCCTCCAACTCTGGACTCCGCAAGGAAAACTCCTCCACCGATTCCAAACAGACCACAATGGTTTTTATCAACTTTCTACAGCCAATTTACCTGCAGGCTGTTATTTGCTCACCAGTAATACGGGGAGCCATCCGTGGCGAAAGCGGGTGGTTATCATCCATCCTTAATTCGCAAAAAACAAGGGAAAAAGGCAGGTACTATGGCGCAATTCCAGCAAATTAAAAGTTTTATCTTTTTTATTTAAAAACAAAATTACCTATATTTGCGATGGAATTATTCCCCATCATAGGTAACTACCCCCATTTCTTGGGGCATTCAGAGGTATAAGTTTGGATATTGCGTGGCATTCGCTTCGGTGAGTGCATAAAGTACTATGGCCATGCCCCATGGTTTTGGGGATGGTCGACGGCGACTGAGGCTTGGGTGGGTTGACCCTCCAGGGTCCGCCGATAACTATGGCCCGCACTCATTTCATCCTACTCTCTTTACGTCTCTTTAAGCTCTGCTTTAAAACTACAAATGGCACCAAAACCAACTAAAAATCAACTATTTACACATTTAATTTCGCGTACAACTCTCCATTTATTATCAGTAATAAACGTCATGATCGTCCCTTGGGTTCTCAGAGCTTGTTTGGGACGATAACTCTGAGGGGCCTGCGACGATCACCGCAGGCAAACAAGCTCGAATGTTTACAACATAGTACTAAATGAAAATAGCAAGGGATAAGCGCCCACCCCAAAAGAGCAACGCAATTATACTCCTCCAAGTCAGGCTGTAAACCACTTCGCAACAGGTATTAGCGGCCTATAATCTCCCGAAGCTAGTGGTGGTGCCCTCCGTCACCATGTACGTGACCATGCTCCAGCTCCTCCGGCTCGGCATCGCGAATTGATTCAACATGCCCGGTAAAAAATAAGTCAACTCCGGCCAGCGGGTGGTTAAAATCCAGCTTAACATTTTCCTGCCCAACAGCAATGACTGTTCCCATAAGAGGATGGCCTTCCTCGTCTTGTAAGGGTAGCGTCCTCCCTATCTCCAGCAGACTTTCATCTTCTTCGAACATCGACTTGGGCAACTCGACCATAGCAGTTTCATCGTAGTAGCCATAAGCGTCGGCTGACTGGATACCAAAAGCAAATGCCCCACCTGGCTTCAGCCCTTTTAAATTGGCCTCAAAGTCGGGTAGCACCATGCCAATACCGTAAACAAATTTAAGCGGCTTGCTACCCAGGGTAGATTCAACTAAGGCTCCATCAGCACTACCTTCCGTAAGGGTATAGTGGACTGCAACTACTTTTTTTTCTTCAATAACCATAGACAACAATCAATAAGGTGAAACATATACACGAACTATCCCCACAAAGTTAGCCCTTTAAAACCTAAGAAATGTATTCTCTACTAGACTCTGGAATAGCAGCAATCCGATGGAGGCTTCCATTCGTATAAATACATTCACGTATTTATGAAATTATTTAATGCTACACTCTAAAAAAACGGGCAAATGATCCGACAAACCTCGCCTAACCTCAAGCAATTCGCAATCTCTTACAAAATCTACCCGCCCCGAACGGTGAAGTTCGACGACATCCTGGTCGTAATAGATATTATCAATAGAATGGTTCAGGTAATTTCCACGGGCACATTTCCTTTTGAGGGTTGTCGCCATATCAGAGATGGAAGGTTGATAGCCCACCTTATAGAAGGACGCCCAAACGGGGTGATCTTCAGAAAGGTTGAAGTCTCCTGCTAAGAACACCAGCTCTGAAGCTAAACGGTTTTGATAGGCTTCAAAATGAGCAATCTCCTTTTCTGGTTGCTTATCGTAGGTACGGGAATGAACATTTACAATATAAAAAGGGGTGCCTTCAGACTTTAGTCGAAACTGCCCCAGGTAGGGCTCTCGGTCGCATTCGTCTGCCAATTTGCTATCCAAATAAGGGCGGCCGACCAACTGTATTTTGGAAGATCGCCAAAGAAAAGCGTAACGTTCGCTGATATGAGGCGAAGGGCTACGGGTAGGATCACTAACCCGATAGTCCCAGCGGTCGCCCATGCGGTTGAGTTCGTCTGCTAGGTGGGCAACAGCTTGTGCTCCGCGAGGATCTTTGGCGACGACCTCCTGGACTGCAACAATATCAAACTCATTGATAATTTCTGCAATGTTGCGAATTTCACTATCATCTTTGCTTTGCCCCAGGTTCTGGATATTCCAGGTAAGCAAGGTGAATTCCTGCGCCTGCATGACAAGCAGAAGGCTATTGAATACCCAAAAGAAAAACACCCGTAGAAACCGCATAGCATCAGATTAATGATTTTGCATCCCATAGAGACGTTACAACCGCAACGCCTACCCTCACCAGGATCAGAATTCGCAAATATACGTAGAGACGCGATGCATTGTCTCCACTATTCTATTTCATGATGCATTGCACTTAATGCCACATATCCATTCCAAAAATTAGTGCGCAGGGCAGCCGCCCGGAGCCCGACGGGCCGGCAGGGCCGTAACAGCCAAGGATAGTAGCGGTATGCACTGCGCAGCAAGGGCATAAGAGCGGATAGCCTGGCCCCGACCGTCAGGTACGGGGGGATGCCAAAGAAATTAAGAGTTTGTTGGGAAATTTCATTTGGCAAAAAACAGGTGGTCGAAATATTTGGAGAAAACAGCTTAATGCTTCCTGGTTTTAAAGGATTCCCGAACCTGTCTTCGAACTAAAAATCTCACTTAGCCCGCTAAGCTCGATTTTGACTTCTTAACCAGAACCGTAAATCGTTGAACTCCGAGGAGGAACGACGATCAGCGAAGCTAAAACCAGTTTGCAAAATTTCCAAACAAACTCTTTTCCAAAAAAATCTAATTGTAAGGGTAAGGTTTCTTTTGCTGGTGCAATAGAGGGAAACAAAACCTAGTACAATGAAACTACACCTAACGAAGATAATGTTGCTATGCTGCTCTTTTTTCCTCCTAGCGGGCAGTCTCTACAGCCAGGGTTGTGTCTCTGGCACGGTGTATGAAGATTATAACAACAACGGACTACAAGATGCCGGTGAACCAGGGATTTTTGGGTGGACCGTAAATGCTGTATTGAACGATGGCATGAGCATAAGTACTACCACGAATATGAATGGGCAGTACGAATTTTGTGATATCCAGGAAGGCACTGCCTATTTTGCAGTAGAAGTAATGAATGCTGACCAGGTAGCTGTGCCCCCCATCATCAGCATCGTCTATGAAGGGAGTGGCGATGTGCCAGGGCAGAATTTTGCTATTATTCGACCCAGCGAACTGGGGAGTATCAGTGGCTTGGTCTTTTTTGACCTCAATAGCAATGGCAGCTATGATGCTACGGAGCCTATTTTGCCTAACACCACGGTCGTTTTGAGTGGCGGCGGTATGCCAGCTGGTATTGTACAGGCTACAGGCCCGGATGGGCGATTTTTCTTTAATGGCCTGCCTTCGGCAGACGACTACGAGCTGTCGGTAGCCGGTGGTAGCCCTAATACTTTATGGGGAAGTCCTACCCTGATTAATCTGGGTCTAGCGCCAGGGCAGGAACGTAACGACCTGGCTTTTTACCGTGTCACTGCGCCTGGTTTTGGTAATATCCGCGATCAGGTTTGCTATGACTACGATGCTGATGGTGCAATAAATCCGGTATTGGAAAGAGGTATCAGCCTGGTGGACATCCGCCTGCTGAACCTACAAGGCGAAGTGGTCGCAACCACTCAGTCTGATGCCAATGGTACTTATAGCCTCACCGGACTGCCCGCCGGTGAATATCAACTGGAAGTCGTTTATGATCCAGCAGAATTTGAGCCTACAACACCTACCACTTATACGCGGAGCGTAGAAATAGATGCTACCGTGCAAGGTGGCCCGTTCTACCTGAACCCACGCAACAAGCGATTCCATTGTGGCATGGCGATTCATAGCTTCAGTCCAGTGAACAATGCACTGGTACCTGGCCGAGTATTGACCGTGAAAGACATTAGGAACCATGCCCCTGCACCACGCGGTGTAAATGTGAGCTGGAACCCTACCGATATAGACCACCCGGATTGGCGGCAAAGCACGATGGGATCGGTCTTTGGTTTGACGACTGACAGTGAATTTCACGCTTTTGCCACCTCTGCACCCAGTCTTTTCTGGGGCAGCTACCCAATCACCAACGGTAATGCAGAAGTCTTTTGGATCAATGCTTATACCGGGCAGGTGACCGACTTTGTGCTGGCCGATGCCGGCGCCACTACTGTTGGTACCAATAAGATATTTAACAATGGCTCCGGCATTGGGAATATCACCTATAACGGCGACAACGAAGTATTGTACCTGACCAATCGTGCAGATCAGACGATTGTGGTTATTGCCGGACTGGCCAATACTTCTGCTACGCCAGGAACGGTGATGCAGGTTTTCGACCCTACTTTTACTGGCCAAGTCGGTAGTGGACAGCAACTCTTCGGGATTGCTTACCAAGGCGGCGAAGTATACTTTGCCCGTGACCCAGTGGGGAGCTTTACCCAAATTTATTCCTTGACGGTCAATCCGGCTACCGGGCTTATCACTGGAACAGAAGCGTTGGAATTTAGTGTAGGAAACAACCGCGTATCGGATATTTCTCTTACCGCCGATGGCAGCAAGATGGTTGTTGCAGAGCGCGGAGGTGCGCATGCTTCCAGTATTTTCCAGTACACCAGCACCGGACCGGGGTGGTCTGCACCTCAGCAAATCTACATTGGCAAGCTCGGCAGTATCCACACCAACTCTGCGGGTGGTGTCGATTATGGCTATGATAGCTTTACGGGCGAAACCCCACCAGAAGGTGGCTGTGATACCGAAATTGCGATTACCTCTAATGCTTTGATTATGACCTCTGGGCAGTACACCTACGGTTTTGGGCTTGTGCCCAGTACGGGTAATGCTCCGGGAACTTACGCTGATTTGAATACTATTGCCATTGATACAGACGGTAGCACAGACGGATCGATCTACGTGAAAGGAACAATGGGCGATGTGGACATCTACGATTGTGCTTGCCCCATCGAAGATTGTGCTACCGAAAATGGTTTGGAGATCATTCCTTCTTCGCCAGAGAATCCCCAAGGAGTAGGTGGTTGTTGCCATATTCTGGACTTTATCAACACGGGATCGCAAAATATCTTTGGCATCAGCTTCAACCTCTTGGACGGCGCCGAATTCCAACACGGGTACGTTATTCCCCCTGGTTATAGTACCCCCAACTACACAGACAGTAGCATGGTGATTATCCCCACTGCTTTGGGGGCAATGCCGAATAACATCAATGGCTTACTCGACTTTTGTTTACAAAACGTGTACGCTACGCCTCAATACATGGTCGTCAACTACCTAGACCAGAACTACGAAATTTTCTGTACCGATACGCTCACTTTTGCTTGTCCGCCAGAGGCACCTTGTTTGGAATACCTCAGCGACAGCCTGGTTTGTGACACTGCAGGTTACCTCTATACCATTGATTTTGAGGTACCACCGGGCAGCGATATCCCTGGCGGCATCGGCTACATCGACTTAAATCTTAATCCCAACACGTTGCCTGCGGGCGCGAGCATTTCCCCCACCGGCTATACTTTTAATCCCAAGCTGCAGCCCGGTGATCAGGTCACGCTGACGTACACGATCAACACGTCGGCGGACCTGTATGGGGATTCGCTTTGTGTAGTCATTACGGCCCATGATGACGAAGAAGAGCGCCTCTGTTGTTTCGCTTACGAGGCTTGTATTCCGTTTCCGCTGTGTGATCCATGCCCCGATGTGAGTGCCGAAGTGAGACCTGTGACTGATGATCAATCCGAATATTGCTGTTTTGAGTTACTGATCACGGATACTTTCAACCTTGATCCTAACCTCTTTACCAGTATTCAGACCAATATCATCACGCCCGGCGTCACTTACGATGGCCTCAGTACGCTACCCGCCATCCTTGATGGTTGGACGCCCAGCTTTGATAATCCGGCAGCGCCTACGGCCATTAGTTGGAACCACAGCAGCGGTATCGTACCTAATAATACCAACTACAACTTGTTTGACTTTTGTGTAGAAGGTGTTACCAGTACGGACTCTATCCGGATCGAAATCAACTGGCTCAATGCTGATTCTGTGGTTTGTCGAGATACCGTAGCAGTCTACTGTCCGTACTGTTTGACAGTAGTAGAAGATCAGTTATACTGTGATGATAACGGCGACTATGTTTACCAATTTAGCTTTGTCAATAACTCTCCCTTTGCAGTAAACGCAGTATCATTACTCGATGCTAGTGGCTACCCCGGTGCCGTTGGTAACCCTGGCGTATACATGCTGGGTACTACGGTACCTTCAGGAGGAACTTACAGTGGCAGCCTACCGGTGCAGCTCAGTGGTCAGCCCGGTGATGAGGTCTGCTTTGACATCGTTTTACGGCAAATTATTGGCGATGCAATCAATATCACCTGTTGTTATGCTACGCACTGTGTGACCTTGCTGCCGTGTGATGAATTGCCAGATTTACCTTGTCCTGTACTAGATGTAGAAGAGCAAATTTGCACCCAAATCTATGATCCGGTCTGTGGTTGTGATGGCCGTACTTATGCCAACATCTGTTACGCAGAGAATGCCGGTATCTTTAACTGGACAGAAGGGCCTTGTGATCCGGTACTTGACGATACCGGCGTGATTATCCTCAGTGGCAACTCCGTGCAAGGCGGCGTAAACCTGGATTGGAGTTTAAGCGATGCTCCGGATAATTACGACTTCTTTGTTGTGCGAGAATCTATTGATGAAGGGAATACCTTCCAGGAAGTAGCCTTCTTGTCTGCTACCGGGTTAGACCAGTACAATTTCTTGCGGGTTACGGCCTCGGTGGGTAATCTTTACTACCAAATTCTGGGTATTACGACAGGAGGTGCGCTGGTTCCTAGCAATCAAATCACCGTCTTCCGCGAAGAAACCATGGGCCTCACAGTGATGAATGCCTATCCCAGCCCAGCCCGTGATCAGGTACACATTAGCGTCAACCGTAGCGGGCGGGCGGCGATTGAAGTGATCACCCCGCAAGGGCAAATCAACCACCGCCAGGATGCCGACTTCCAAGGAAATCCTGTACCGGTGGAGCTACGAGCGATCAATGACGGCGTTTACCTCATTCGGGTACGCTTCCGCGATGGCGAAATGGTACAACAACGTGTGGTGAGAGTAAGGGATTGATGAAATAAAATAGTTTGAACCACCAATGTATTGCGCAAAGGCATTTAAGAAGATGATCTTCTTAGGTGCCTTTGTAGTTTAGGGCCAAGTGTTCTGCAAAAAAACAAGTTGTAGCCAAATTTCATACAAAATGAAATTAAACCCTAACATGGAATAGATGTCAATCCTACATTTGTCAAAGTAAGTCCCGGCGGATTACTAACTGTCGCTAAGTTACCAGACCAATGAATAAGACCATCGCAACATTGATTTTAGGAGCAGCCGTTTTAATAGCCACCTGTTCCAAAGATGATATTGAAATTCCCGTTGACCCATTTGCCGAGTTGAATTTGCCCGAACAATACTTCAACTATGCCAATATTCAACTCCCCATCCACTATACAACGAATGGGTTTCCTGCTCAATTTCAGTTTCAGCCAGCTATTGAATACGATAATACGCCTATTGACAACCAAATTACAGATGCAGGAGCGACATTAGGCAGAGTGCTTTTTTATGATAAAAAACTAAGCGCCAATGGTTCCGTTTCTTGTGCCTCTTGCCATAAAGCGGAACACGGTTTTTCGGACCCCGAAATACTCAGCGAAGGGTTTGATGGTGAACATACCCGAAGACATTCCATGGGAATTGTTAATGCTCGATTTTATGCCGGTGGACAATTCTTTTGGGATGAACGAGCAGCAACTTTAGAAGAGCAAGTTTTGATGCCATTTCAGGATGATATAGAAATGGGTTTAACACTTTCAGAGTTAATCAATATAGCAAGTGAACAAACTTATTATCCGCCCTTATTTGAAGATACTTTTGGAGACGCAACTATTACAAGTGACAGAATTTCAAGAGCTTTGGCACAATTTGTAAGAAGCCTTGTGAGTACGACCTCAAAATACGACCAAGCAAGGAGCGAGGTTCAATCTCCCATTACAGATTTTCCAGGGTTTTCAGCATTAGAAAATCAAGGGAAACGACTTTTTTATTTACCTCGTTTACTTACGAATGGTGTGAATGGAAACTGTGTTGGTTGTCATCAAACGGAAGCTTTTGTAGGTCCTCTTCCAAGTAACCCTGGCCCACTTACCACCTTTGCCACATCCAACGGTTTAGATGCTATGTCGACTACCGATTTAGGCGTTAATGAAGCAACAGGGAATACAAGAGATATTGGGAAGTTTAAATTTCCTTCTTTAAAAAACATCGCCATTCGACCACCTTATATGCACGATGGCAGATTTGCAACTTTAGAAGAGGTCATTGACCACTATAGCTCAGGTATTCAAAATCACCCAAATTTAATTACCCCTTTGGTAAATTCAGATGGAGAAGTTGGGCAATTCAATTTTACACAAGAAGAGAAAGATGCCTTAGTTGCTTTCTTAAACACACTAACAGACAGCCAAATGCTGGCTGATGAAAAATATAGCGACCCATTTGAATAGGGAGCAACACCAAGAATAATAGTATAAAAAACATGAAACGATTACTTCTTATAACCCTCCTCTTTTCATTGCTTAGCTGTAATGACGATGATGGAATGACTGATATTCCTACCCCTACTGAAGGTACTCCAAACATCCTACTGATCATCGCAGATGATTTGGGCAAAGATGCTATTAATGGATTTTCGGAAGGAAGCATCAAACCAAACACCCCAAATATTGATGCCATTAGAACCTCAGGAATATCTTTTGCTAATTTTTGGGTTTATCCAACTTGTTCACCTACAAGGGCCTCTATTCTAACAGGGAAATATGGTTATAGAACAGGTGTAAAATGGGCAGGAGATGAACTCGACTTGTCGGAAACGAGCTTGCAGAAATACATAAACTACCAGACAAATAACAGCTACTCAACTGCCATCGTCGGAAAATGGCATTTATCTGGAAGTAATGGTACTTTCAATCCCGAGGTATTCGGAATAGATTATTATGCAGGCCTTATCAGAGGCGAATCCCAAAGTTATTACAACTGGCTATTGACAGAAGGTGGAGCTGGTAACATTGTAACAGATTACACTACCAGTAAATTTACAGACTTAGCCATAGACTGGATAGATCAACAAGAAAAGCCCTGGTTTATGTGGCTGGCTTACAATGCTCCTCATACCCCATTTCACGTGCCGCCAAATGAAATGCACTCTCAAGGAAACTTGCCCGCTTATGTAAATGGAATGGATGAAATGCCCTATTATATGGCGGCTATTGAAGCAATGGATTTCCAAATCGGAAGGATGTTAGACAATATCCCTTTAGAGGAAAGAGAAAATACCATTATCATTTTTATTGGCGACAATGGAACACCCAATCAAGTAGCACAAGCTCCATACACCTTTCTTACGGCAAAAGGTTCTTTGAATCAAGGTGGTATAAATGTTCCCATGTTTATCTCCGGGAAAGGCGTTTCAAGAACAGGGAATGACGATAACCTCATTACAAGTACAGATTTGTTTGCCACCATCTCTGAACTGGCAGGAGTTTCTGTCAATAAAATTCACGATAGCCAAAGCTTCAAATCATTACTATCACAATCTTCAACGATAAGAAATTTTCAATACGCTGAAAAAGATGATGGCACCAATGATCTTTGGGCCATAAGTAATGGTGATTATAAACTTATCAAAAGTGCCAATGGCAGTGATGAATTTTACAACCTAAACGACGATCCTTACGAACAAAACAATTTATTGAACGGAATATTATCAAGTACTCAACTAAACGCTAAGGCAGCATTAGAAACGGAGTTATTAAACATAAGACAATAAAAAAAGCATAAATGGCGTAGCAGCTATACACCACAACGCCATTTATACCGACCGCTGAGAGTTATCCCCTCTGAAACTTAGTAGTCAAAACTACTACAAACTTGCCGCAGGCAAACTAAGGATAGGCGTTCTACTGTGGTAAGAAAGTGCTTTGGTTTTGCTGTAGTGAAACAATTCTTCCAGAAAACTGCGTTTTTCGGTTACCATCGCAACGACATCGATTTCCATTTCTTCGAGAAACTTGGTCAAAACCGTTTGGAAATCTGTACCATCCAATACATGGAAGGCTACGTTATCATTTTCTACGAAATCAGCACTAAACACATCCATCCGATGGTGGTATTCTTCGGTATGTGCCAAATCTACATTGACACAATGAATTTGAGGAGAGAATGCCTCAAACAACTGCAACACCTTACCAAGCCCTTTCTTTTCTTGAGGCTGGAAAGCAGTGGTAAAAGCAATATTGTCAATTTTTCCATCAAAAACAGCCTGCTCAGGAATAGCTAAAACCGGACAAGAAGCATTTTCCAAGACTTCACCAGCAACACTGCCTAAAATAATCTCTTTCAGCCCTCGTGCACCGGTAGTACCCATGACAATGAAATCTGCCTTTTCCGCTATAGCGCGTTCCAAAATGGTCTCCTCTGTATCCCCCTCATGCAGAGTATGAACGACAGATAGCTGATTGAGTCCTTGTTCATCCTGTATTTTATCTAACAGCGGAACAGCATCCTTATAGTTATCAAATTCATAAAGATCAATGCTATTATAAAACTCCTCCAAGTTGTGGGGAACCTGGATAAGTCCGCTAATATCCGGCTTCTCAAATACGTGCAACGTGATGATTTTTGCATCTAATCGGTCTGCTAGTTGTAAGGCGTAAATAAACGCACGTGTAGCAGCATCAGAAAAATCAGTAGGGAAAAGAATAGTGGACATATTCGCAATTGTTATGATCAACATGAAAAGTAATCATAATGTAGGAAATCTACCTACAAAACAACGACTCATTGGTGTAAAATTAACCTACGCTTAATCAAGCAGCAATGACATCCGTTAATATGTGATGGTGAAAATGGTCACTTTACGGGATACTTTAAACCTCTCTAATTTTCCTTTCCGCCATAGCTAGTACCCGCCATTTCCCAACAGGTAATAAATAGCGCTGCGATCACTGGCCCCAATACAAAACCAGACAAGCCAAACCAGGCAATCCCTCCCAAAGTCGCTAAAAGAATCAGATAATCAGGCATTTGGGTGTCTCTGCCTACAAGCATTGGCCGTAGCAGGTTGTCGACCAAACCAATGACGAAGGAACCTACGGCAATCAAAACGATTCCTTTCCAAAAAGGCCCCTGCACCAGAAAATAAATAGCTGCCGGGCCCCATACCAAGGTACTCCCACCAATAGGAAGAAAAGAAAGTAACGTCATCACAACGCCCCAGAAAAAAGCGCCTTCAATCCCCAATATGGCAAACAACAATCCACCCAGTCCACCCTGAACAACAGCCACAATGACTGTTCCTTTTAAGGTAGCTCTTACTACACTGGCAAAGCGATTGACCAGGGTATATTCACGACTATTACCCATTGGTACTACATTAATAATGGAACGAACAATGGAGCGACCATCACGAAGAAAGAAGAACAATAAATACAGCATCAGGAAAAACTCGGCAGTCAAAGCAATCGCGTCCTGGGTGTAACCCAAAGCCTGATCGGCCAATACGTTGGCTATTTTAGAAACAAACGTACTGATATCATTACTAACACGCTCCGGTGTAATTCCTACCTTTTGCAGGAAAGCCTCAATACGAGGGGCCTGCCCTTCGTAGTAATCAACAATCCCTGCCACATTCCATTCGCCAGAGCGAAGATTCTCTACCACGCCCTGCCCCTGCTTGACAAGTGCCAACAGCACCAAAAAAGAAGGAATAACAACAATGGCGATAATGAAGGCTGTCGTTAGAGCTGCCGCCAAATTGGTTTTCCCTTTTAGCCAAAATCGCAAGTATCGAAACGATTTCCGGAAGACAATGGCCAACACTACTGCCCAAAAGAATGCCATTACAAAAGGCTGTATCAGCCCTGCAAAAGCGGCACTTACCAGTAATAACAGACTGATAAAGAACCCATGGCGAATGTTCGGCGAATGGTTTGAGAAATTAGGCACGAGCTGGTGTTTTATGTAAGAATATTGGGTTTTGCTTCAAACGCAAAAAGGCGCTTTCCGAGGAAAGCGCCTTTTTGGCAGTATTTCGTATTGTTATCCGCACAAGAACATCCTAGTGCAAGGATTGATTGACGGTTTCCGCTGCTTCCGTAAGTGCTTTGTATTCGGCAGGGGTTAATCCATCCATTACAAAACTTAGTGGATTAACGGGTTGGCCGTGGTAATGCACCTCGTAGTGACAGTGCGGTGCAGTAGAGGTACCAGTGCTACCTACCAAACCAATAACTTGGCCGCGTTCTACCTTTTCGCCTTTTTTCACATTGATCTTACTCATGTGAGCATAGTACGTTTCGTAGCCATTGCCGTGCTTGATAACAACAAGGTTACCAAAACCACCAGCACGCTCTGCACGATGTACAACGCCGTCGCCAGAAGCAATAATCGGGGTACCTGATTTTGCAGTAAAATCAATACCGTTGTGCATCCGCATCACCTTGAAAACAGGGTGCAAGCGAGGCCCAAAACCAGATAGTAATCGTAAATCTTTGGAAAGCATATCCGAACGGACAGGCTTGATCGTCGGCATGGTAGCCAGTAATGTTTCCTTATCCTTTGCCAACACAACTATTGTGTCTAAGGATCTGGACTGTAGGTTGACCTGGTGCTTTAGGCGATCAATGCGAGACTTGATGTCAGACATGATCTCTCCAGACTCTCCGTAAATCTCATATTCTCCGTAAGCATCGTGCCCTCCGATACCACCCGTCCAGATATTTTCGTCGATGGGATCCATCCCGAAAATCATGCGGTGTACGTAAGCATCACGCTTTTGCAAATTATCAACGGCTTTCTGCATATCCCCCAAAGTCTGTTCTGACTCGGTCTGGATGAATGTTTCCAGTCGCTCAACTTTTGCTTGTAGTTCTTTTTCGTTAGGAGAAGGGAAGTACTTATGCGCTATCAACGTAAATACGAATGCGGTAAATAACGCAGCACAAGTAAAACCAAATACCCTTAGGAGGGTCGTACTTAACGGTTCAACTACTTTCTCGTAACGGAGCGTTTGTTTATTAAAAACGTAACGTTCTCTTCTCATTAGTGTTTGACATTAGCCAATAAATAGCTATCCGCAGTTAATTAGGTTTTAGGGACAATTCATTTTTCTCAAAGCTCTCTAAAGCGGATTAGCCTGTTACAAATCGGGGTGTTTTTTCAAGTGGCTTGGGCAAATGTAACATAAAGCCATCATTTTCCTAAAATTTTAACGCTAATGTGGAAAACTAATGTCACTTTTATGGTAAATTTAAAATAATTGACACCAAAAAAGTTTTAAAACATCCCTTTTTACACTTTTGTTCGGCTTTAGAGCGTGACGAAACAAATCTTATTTTTTGCTAAGTCACGTTCTATTTATTTTTGTGCTGTTCCTAAAAACGGGTTAACTTAGGAACAGCACGAAAATAAAAAGTGATTTTGTTTAATCAAAAAGGGGGCTAAACCTTTTCAATAATCAAAGCCGAAGCGCCACCACCACCATTACAAATAGCGGCCATACCTACACTGCCCTTCTCTTGAGTCAATACATTGTTAAGTGTAGTCAAGATTCTGGCACCAGACGCTCCTAGTGGGTGACCAATAGCCACGGATCCACCAAACACATTCATTTTTTCACGGTCAATCTTCATCTCTTGTGCAAAGGCCATGCTTACAACTGCAAAGGCTTCGTTGACTTCAAAAAAGTCGACATCACTCATTTCCATACCGGCGAGCTTCAATGCCTTAGGGGCAGCTAGTGTTGGAGCGGTTGTGAACCACTGAGGTTCCTGAGCCGCGTCAGCAAAAGCTACAATTTTAGCAACTGGTTTCAGTCCCAGTTCTTCCATCTTCCGCTTACTTACCAGGATAATTGCAGAAGCACCATCATTAATGGTAGAAGCATTGGCTGCGGTAACAGTTCCGTCTTTAGTGAAAGCTGCGCGCAGCTGAGGGATTTTTTCAAATTTTACGCGCTTGTATTCTTCGTCTTCTGTAACCACAAGAGCATCACCTCGGCGTTGAGGTACGCTGACAGGTACGATCTCTTTGGCAAACCACCCTTCGGAGGTCGCTTTAGCGGCACGCTCGTAACTACTAATGGTGTAAGCATCCTGGGCCTCGCGACTGATACCAAACTTGACAGCCG
>NZ_JBOEFX010000148.1:0-9091 GCF_050633125.1 Lewinella sp. | reverse complement strand
AGCCCCCAGTGGCATCGTCGTACTATCCGGCACCGACCACTGATCGGAAGAATAACGGTACCACTCCCAAGGGGCGAGGTAGCCACTGGCAGCTGTAGCTTGCTCCAGGTAGCAAATCTCCTCTAGCTGCTCCAAAACAGTAGCGTTTTCCTGCTTGCCGGCGGTACGATAGAGAACTTGTTCCAACATCAAACTGACATCCATGGCCGCTAACCGGTACGATCCCCGAGACAGGCTCATAATCTGATCCCGAATATCCCGCATCAGGTCGGAGGTAGCCGAAATGTGAGCAATATGAGGACTGTCGTTGTTAAAATAAGCGAGGTAATCATTCACACTACCACGCAGCGGATGATCAGAAGGTAAGCCCCTCAACAGCTGCTTGATCTCTTCGTAATGATCAAAGCTGTAATGCTTCTCCATCACATCGATCAGTTCGTTCATCGTTTGCAGTTGTGCAGGCTTGAAAGCTGCTTCGTGTTCTGCTTTAAAAGCACGTACCGCCGCCAAATCGGTACGATCCGGCTGTCCGTGAATTTTCACCCGTAGGTTCATAAACTTGGGATATGACTCCGAAAGCACTTTCGAGAGCGCCCGCATATCGATGGTTCCAGGGGTATCTTCGCGGTGTGGGACACGCTGTACCGCTTGCCGCAACAGGAAGAAGTTATCCTCCAGCTTATCTTCATCCGCCAAGGCCCAGATGAGGAATTCTTTGCCCCATTTTAGTTCGTCTTCGATCTGGAAAGCTCCCCGGTAGAATTGGCCACGTTCCAAAATCCAGCCATTGTCATTGAGCTGAAGATACTTGTCGATCTGGTACTGCTTGAGCATAGATTGCTGGAAAGGCTCATCCCAAAAGTCGGATTTTTCGCCACCAGCTAGAATCTGTGCCGGGAAGAAATGGTAATCCTTGCCGTAGCGGATCAGCTCCGGGGATAGGCGCGCGCGCTGAATGGCATCCTTATCATCCGGGCAAGGATCTTTGGGTTCACGAACCGTGCCGTCGCTACAAAACCAGCGAATATCGCGATAAGGACCACGAATGAGGCCGCGCCATTCGGTGATCTGCTCCTTTACGGATTCAGGGTTTCTTATCTCCTGAGCAATAAGGGAATGCGGCATTGTAAAGACGATAATAAATAAGAGGGAAAGCAAGCGTAATACCATCGGAAAGGATTTTCGGTAATTAATGTCAAGATGCTTCAAGGTAACGAGAATTCAGAGGTTCAACGACATGAATCTCTATTTTGTGCGCTGGAGGCACAAGATTTCTAGGCCATTTTTAGACGTAGGTAACCTTTTGGAGATACTATATTTTATCACATAATTTCACAGTTTTTTTTTGTGCGGCTCCCCCATCTACCAACTAAAACTATATGACTATGTGATGAAACTAATCCACACTCTTTCTCACCACAGAGACACAGAGAGATAAACTACACACACAGGCAAGCACAACGCCGCTATGTGACTATGTGATAAAATCGACCTTTACTACATAGACTCATAGTTTCTTTCAGGAAATCAAACCTCGCTTAGGATTGGATATATTTGTAGATAATCAGCTTGACATTTTTAACTGTCCCGAGGTCCACGTGCCCAAATTTCCATCAACCATCAACACCCAACCTTCAACAAACTATCAAACCATCAACCATCTAACCCTCTTCCTCCCCTACGAACCTACCATTGCTGGAAAAGCCATCAACGTCCATCTCATTTTGGAGTATTTGGCGTTTTTTCTGGCCTTTCGTTACTACGTCTTTTTGCGCAAGCGGCAAGTAGATACCATTTCTACCGACAACCGCTTATCTATCATCCTGGGAGCTATTCTTGGGGCTTTGGTGGGCTCGCGACTGGTGGGTTACTTGGAAAACCCCGTACTAATTTCCTCTCTTGAGCAGTTGCTACAGTTGATGAACATCAAGACCATCATGGGTGGCTTGTTTGGTGGACTGTTGGGTGTAGAGACGGCCAAAAAGATCATTGGTGAAAAACAATCCTCTGGTGATCTCTTTACCTTGCCCATCATTGTTGGCATCTTTATTGGTAGAATCGGTTGTTTCCTGATGGGAATCAAAGAGTTCACCTATGGTAAAGTAACGACCTTCCCACTAGGAATGGATCTTGGTGATGGCCTGTTGCGGCACCCTCTGGCTGCATACGAACTGGTCTTCCTCGTCGGCTTATTTTGGTTACTAAAACGCTTTCGCGAAAGGAAAAATCTCGAAAACGGGATGCTCTTCAAGCTGTTCATGCTATCCTATTTTGGCTTTCGCTTTTTGCTGGAATTTCTTAAACCCAATGTTTTCTTTGTACTGGGGTTGAGTAGTATCCAATGGTTATGCGTAATTTGTTTTGTGTATTATCGCCGGGTGCTGGGGGTAAAAATAAGTTAGATCCAAACAAAAAAAATGAACCAATCGGAACTCATAATTTTAAATTTCACAGAAATAAGGAGAAGAAGTGTAAAACTTTGGAATGGGCTACCTGAGAAATATTACAACTGGAAACCTGACGAAAAAGCAATGAGTGCATCAGAGATGATAAGACACGTTTTGGAGGCTGATTATGGCTGGAATATTATTATTAATCAAGGAGACATAACAAATTATAAAACACCTTGGAAAAACCGACCATTTATAAACCTAAAAGAGGAACTCGAATTTGCTGAGCCTTTTAGAAAAACATTTTTAGAAAGTGTTCAACAATTTTCGGACAAGGAATTAAACGAAACCAAAATCGTTCACCCAGGAAATGGAGACAAGAAAATCCTTGGAAAATATTTATTACGGATTGGATATCACGAATCTGTTCATGCAGGACAATTCCTGTCGTATTTAAGAGCAATGAAAATTGACAGACCCAAAATATGGGATTAAAAAAAACACTACAGCCAATAATGAATAACCACAATTACGGCGACCAGTTGGTTAAATGAATCGCAATTCCTACAACCAGAAGTTCGATGCAGTGGAGATAGGTGCATTCTCCCCGTTGTACGTCAAAACAACATATAAATTAAAATAATTAAAACGTATACGCCAGTCTAAACGATCTATAGCCAGCATCAAGCTTTAATGCCGTTTTCTTCGTTTTATTTCGGTTGTTTCTATGGAAATAAGGGGTGTAATATCCTATTAAACCTCCAATTCCAGCACCAAAAACAACATCGGTTAAAAAGTGTTTGGCTGCCTTTAAGCGACCGTACGCTACAAATGTAGTTGCACCTCCAGCAATGGCTAAAGGAATAATTTTGCTACGTTCCGGATACAAATCCTGATACACCCGAGCCATAAAAAAGAAAGACGTAGCGGTTACACCTACATGTCCACTATAGAAAGAATTAGACAACCTTACTCCGGTTCTCCTTTCAATATCCAGGTCTTCATAATAAACAATCGGTCTGTTTTTGCGGTGAAATTGTGGAACGCCTAAAGTGTAAACGTTGGCATTTATGGCGTGGGCCTTTAAATACATCAGAGTATAATCTAAAGCTTGATGCCTGATGCGTTTATGAGCAAATAAAACAACAGGCAACAGGAGAGAGCCTCTCATCACAAAATCTGAACTTTCATGCCATCTATCAAAATCACCTGAATCTTGATCTAATACCCAACGTTCAAATTTTGGCACATCATTTCGGTCTAACTTGAGTAAATCAGCTGTTGTTACTCTCGAACGATCATCCAAAATATTTAACCCAACGGCATTGGTTACAAAACCTGTTCCTACGATGATTGAGGAGGTCAATCGGTTAATTTTATATAGCGGTTCTACAGTTTTAGTTGTATCTCTTATTATTTGTCCAAATGCATCTTGAAAACAAAACAAAGCAATCATGATGTAAAGGTACCTTCTCATTTATTATGGTTTTGGATGGCAAAAGTAGAGATTCTATTAAAAAGGGGGCATTTTTATGGATTGTAGTCGGCTACTGCGCCGCCACCAACCGTTAAGAGCTCATACTATATAAATACATAAAACAAGCTTCAAGTGATGTATAAGAATCCCCTTTATTTCATTGTACTTCTCCAATTGTTTGTTTTCAGTTGCAGGGAAATGAAAAGTAAAAAACCTGAAGAGGTCTCAAAAGTTGAGTTGAGTGATATTATTACAAAAGAGGCCGAAGGTGGTTTTGAAATCTGCCTTGCAAGTCCAGTAAAGCCGCCATCTGCACGTGAGTTGAAGTTTGAAATTAGATTTAAAAATGGGGAAGTAGTGAATAGTGTAAATGAGAAAATATTAGCTACAGCAATAGAAGCAAAAAGGTGTTTTTATGTTGATGTGTATTATGGCAGCATTCATAGGAGAAATCTTAGAAATCGTGATTTAGAGGTCAGGTCTATATTACAAAGCCAATGGCAAAAAGACTCAATTCAAAGCCTTAAAGTAACGGTCTACGAAAGTAGTTTCAGCGATAAAATTTATGGCGAAAAGACTTTTGATACAACCTATATTTCAAGGTTAAAATGATTTTTTGTTGACAAAAAGGACATAGGTAGTATTAATGGTGTTCGCCCTCAAAGGCTCACTTCGTCAAAAATGTGCGATAAAATCCCCTTCGGTTTTGCGCGTGCCGAAGACCCCGTAGAGATCACAATGTGGCATGACTGTGTCAAAATACCTATTTTTGAACACGCTCCACAAATTCTAACAAATGCCTACCAGAAATTATACCTATTACGACTTCACCCTCAGCCTGTGTCCGCAGTGCCTCAAGCGGATTGATGCGAAAATTGTCTTTGAAGACGAGAAGGTCTACATGCTCAAACGTTGCCCCGAACATGGCCGTAGCAAAGTCTTGATTGCCGACGATGTTGAGTACTACAAAAACATCCGCAACTACAACAAGCCTTCGGAGACGCCTTATAAATTCAATACCCAAACCCACTATGGCTGCCCTTACGATTGTGGCTTGTGTCCCGACCATGAGCAGCATTCCTGTCTGACAGTGGTGGAGGTTACGGATCGTTGTAATTTGAGTTGTCCGACCTGTTATGCGGGTTCTTCGCCGACTTATGGGCGGCATCGCACCTTGGACGAAATCAAAGCCATGCTGGACACCGTGGTGGCCAACGAAAAGGAACCCGATGTGGTGCAGATCAGTGGTGGAGAACCGACCATTCATCCGCAGTTTTTCGAAATATTGGATTACGCCAAGTCGCTCCCCATCAAGCACGTGATGCTCAACACGAATGGCATCATGATTGCCAAAGATCAGGCTTTCGCCGAAAGGCTGGCCACGTATCAGCCCGATTTTGAAATCTACCTCCAGTTCGATTCTTTCAAAAAGGAAGTGCTGGAAACCATGCGTGGTGCCAACCTTACTAAAATCAGGGAAGACGCCCTGGCTCGGCTCAACGCCCTGAACCTATCTACCACCTTGGTGGTCACCTTACAAAAGCACCTCAACGACGATGAAATTGGTAAGATCATAGACTTTGCTTTAAAGCAAAAATGCGTACGCGGCGTCACTCTGCAGCCTACCCAAATTGCAGGGCGACTCGACAACTTTGATGCCCAAACAGATCGTATCACTCTCACGGAGGTGCGCCGTAAAATATTGGAACAAACCGACGTTTTCCAGTCCGACGACCTCATCCCCGTACCCTGCAACCCGGATGCGCTCGTAATGGGCTACGCCCTCAAACTAGGCGACGAAGTAGTGCCTCTCACCCGCTACATCAACCCCACCGACCTGCTAGATAACAGCAAGAATACCATCATGTACGAACAAGACGAGCAGCTGCACGGCAAGATGATCGAGCTTTTCTCCACCGGCAACTCGGTAGACAGTGCCAGCGAGAACCTCCATTCCATCTTGTGCTGCCTGCCCCGCATTGATGCGCCCAATCTGGGTTACGACAACCTCTTCCGGGTCATCATCATGCAGTTTATTGATGCTTACAATTTCGATGTGCGGGCCATCAAAAAATCTTGCGTTCACATCGTCAATAAAGACAACAAGATCATCCCGTTCGAGACCATGAACCTCTTCTATCGGGATGATAAACTGGATTACCTCAAAACCCTTCAAAACCAAGCGCAATGATATTACTTGAAATTGGAAACCTCGGCGGCCTATTTCTTATGATTATTCTGATCATGCACTTGCCTGGTATTATTTTAACCATCATTGGCTTTATTATCAAAAAAAACAAGCCCAAAGCTGCGAAGGTCTTGTTTATCGTTGCTGGCGTATCTGTTCTGATTAGTTATGGGATTTGCGGGAGTATGATGGTGTAACAGTTAAAAATTACTTCTTACTTTTGCTCCCCTATGCTAGCAAAACTTATTCTTATCCGGGCCTGTACCTACGACCTGGCCGAACTGGATTTTAGCCACGGCGACGCCATGCAACTGGTAGGCGGCAACAACGTGGGCAAAAGCTCGATGATTTACGCGCTCAATTTTCTGTTTGTCATCAACCGCAAGCGGATGTCTTTTATGGGCCGCAAACCGGCGGATAAAACCACCATGGAATACTACTTCCCTACGGCGGAGAGTAGTTTTGTGGTCTTTGAAATCAGCAAACGCGGGCGAAAATATTGCATTCTTGTGTGGCGTGATGGCAGCGGCAGTGCTTGCTATGGTCGATTGGAACATGCTTACGAACGCAGCTTATTTTTTGAAGAAGATAACGATGGTCTCCAACCGCTCAGCCTCAGTGCGCTACGGCGCAAATGGCTCCTTCAAGGGATCAAATTGACCATCCTTAAGAACAATCCGGAGATTTTTCGCACGGTCTACCATACAGGTAGGGCCAACGATGCGGCGGTCTGGCTGCGCAGTAGTGGCCACGGGCGCGGCGCGGAAGGGTTTAGCAAACTGTACCGCTACCTGATTGATACGCGCCTCATTGATGATACCGCACTGCGCGAAATTCTGCTGCTGGCCGACCATCGTAGTGAAGACAAACTCAGCTACAGCGGCATCAACCTCTCTGATATTGAGCGGTTGCGCAAGCTGAAGGCACAGGCCGATTTGCTGCATAAAAACCAGGAAAAATTCACCCAATTCCGCGACGGCTACCTGCGGCTGGCCAGCGACCAGGAGGAACTCAACCAAATGGCCGCAGCCTTTCGCTTTCATTCAACGCAGATACGTGCCGAAATGGAGGTCAATCAACACCGCTACCAGGAGGATCTCCTCAACGGCCAAGAGCAACTGACACTTCTCCAATCCAGTCATCAGGAAGTACAACGGAAAATCGGGGTACTACAGGAACAAATACGTAGCGGAAAGCAGCAGTTGGAGCAGCTCCAAAAGTCGATAGGTGAGATAAAGGCCCTACCGACGGAGGATTTCTTGCACAATAGTCACGAAAACATTCAGGCGGCCGTCAATAATCTACAGTTTCAGTTGACGGAACTGGGCCAACTGAAACTCAGCCCTCCCGAACTAAAGGCCCGGATTGCAAAATCTCAACGGCAGATTGCTCAACTGAGCCAGCAACGGGACAACCTTGCCAACTGGCTGATCTTTCACCTTGCAGAAAAAGAAGAAGACCGACAGCTGCTCAACGCAGTATTGAGTCCGGCAACGGCGCGTTTGGATGCGGCTGCTTTGCGCAAAAAAATCACCAGCACCAACGCTTTGGTCAAGCTCTTTGATGGTGCGCTGGAATTACCTAAAGATTTCAAGCTGCCCGAGCTACCCAACCCCGAGCAAATTGCGGCAGAAATAGCCGAAGAACAAGAAAAACTCACCCGTAACGAGCGCCTGCTGCAAGCCGCTCAAAACCGTGCGGAACTGGAAAAGGAAGTTCAGGATAACCGGCAAAAACTGGCAAATATCCAGTCGCAGTTGCAGCAAATCGCCAATTTACCTCAATTGGAAAGCAAGGCCAATGCACATACTGCCACCCAAAAAGACCAAGCGGCTCAACTGGAAACCCTGGAGAGTGATAGCCGCCGCCTGACCGAAGACTTGCGCTTGCGCAATCAGGAACAGGAACTCCTGCGGGAAAAACAACGGGAATACAAAAACCGCGAGCAGCGGATCATGGGCTGGTTGCGAAAGCTGGAAAGTTTTCAACTGGACACCCAGAAAACAAGCTACACACCGAGTGGCCAAGCAGCCCCCGAGTTGGAACGCTTGTTTAACGAGCTGGAAAAGCGCTACCTCCAACTCAAGGAACTGCTCAACAGTACCCGCAACGACTTTGGGTTTCTGCGCCGGGATTTGCTCTCTGAAACCGCTGACGAAGCAACTTTCATCGAAGAAACCGACCAGGCTTATCAGGGCTTAGACGATCAAGAAAAGGTGATCGACTCGCTGGTGGATAGCATTGGTCAGCGTTTTGCCAATCCAGCAGCCGACTTCCTGCATCAGTACGGGTTGTTCCGTGATTTCATCAATCAGAAATTTAATCGGAGCTTGGCCAAGTTGCATATTTCCAACATCGAAGCCCTCCGCATTGAGCTGGTGCCCAATGACCGGCTGCAAACCGACCTCCGTAAAATTAGCGAGATGGACCTGAGCAGCAACAGCCTTTTTGGTAGCGAACGGGGCGGCCTCACCGTCTTGCGGCGCTACATCGAGCAGGGCAAAGACATTGCCTTCAGCGACTTGTTTAGCTTGCAGCTTAAGTTGACCATCGCCGGCAAAGAGAAGACCGTAGACCTGAGCAAACAGGTAGAAAGCGATGGTACTGACCGGATGCTGCGCCTCGTGATCGTGATGCAGGTGATCAGTCGCCTCGTGGACTTGAGTCCTGAAAATCGAATCGTCATGTTCATTGACGAAATTGCGACCATCGACGGGAAGAACCGCCCGCAGTTGGTGGATTTTTGCCGAGAGCACCACTTTTACCCCATCTTTGCCGCACCGGAAATGGTGGAAGGTTTTGACCGCTACGTACTCATCAACCGGATGTCCAACAAACGTTTGGTGGTAGAGGAAGGAAAACACTACGTCGATGTCGAAAGAAACTGAGCTCCGCACCTTTAGCCGATTGGCCGCTGGCGAGCAGTTGGCCTGGGGCAATGTGCCCAAATCGGTCAAAAATGGCAATTCCTTGAGCGAATTGCTGGCGACAGGTGTATTGACGAAAGTGAGACGCGGCGCCGGACAAGTACTGATG
>NZ_JBOEFX010000147.1:0-20509 GCF_050633125.1 Lewinella sp. | reverse complement strand
TTGACCTCGGTAGAGGTCAAATATTGGTAGAACCATGTTTGGTGGAGCTAAAACGACCTCGGATGAGGTCGCATATCCATACCAATTGGAGGGCTGGTCAGGAAGAATCAAGATAGAGGGTGATATTTATTATATGCGACCTCATCCGAGGTCGTTTCATCGTTTGTTTTGTCTTTTCTACCAATATTCCACCTCTCCGAGGTGTTTTTTAACCCTGTGCTGGTTTTGTTTGAGATGTGTCCCAACCGTAGTCTAAACTCCTGCCATCTCATCCAAAATCTGAGCAGCGTGGTCTTTGGTTTTTACTTTACTGATGACCTTGGCGATTTTACCTTCTTCATCAATGACAAAAGTGACACGGTGTACTCCATCGTAGGTTCTACCCATAAATTTCTTAGGACCCCACACGCCGTAGGCGTTCATGACACTTTTGTCTTCATCGGCCAGCAATTCGAATGGAAGCTCGTATTTATTGATGAATTTTCCGTGTTTAGCTACCGGGTCTGGGCTTACGCCTAAAATTTCGTACCCCTGGCTACGCAGTTCGCTATAACCATCACGTAGGCTACATGCCTCAGCAGTACAACCGGGGGTGTTGTCTTTCGGGTAAAAGTAAAGTACCAGCTTCTTGCCGGAATAATCGCTGAGCGAAACACTTTCGCCGGTAGAAATGGTGCTTGTAAAATCAGGAGCGTTATCGCCTTCTTTAAGGTGGGTCATGTTGGTTTGATGGTTTGTTGGTTGAATGTTTGATGGTTAGTTAACCTAGATTTTGCGGATTAAGCTTTTGTCTGGATTCCTCTCAAGTCAGGTTGTGCTCGCTAAAGCTCGCGGGTAGTGCGGCTACCGCCGACGCAGTCGGCACAAACGTGATCTCGACCTTTCGTCGGGAGAACACCTCCTGCCAAGCGTGGAAACAAACCCTAAAGCGAAAATATTCTAACACCAGACTTGAAAAAATGTTTGAACCCATCAAATCAATCCCCGTGCTTTAAGCTCTAAGTATTTATTGATGGTATCCATAGAAAGGTCGGCAGGGTTGGTGAGGACAGCCTGAATACCGTACTGTTTTAGCTTTTGCACCATTGCTCTTTTTTCTGCTAGAAACTTGCGGGCCATCGTTTGTTGGTAAATACCTTCGACGTTGGTAGGAGCAGCTTGGGCGAATTCACGAATAGCAGAATTCTCGAAAAAGACGACTACCAGCAAATGAAAAGCATTGATCCGGCGGAGGATAGGGAGTACCCGATCCAGCGCATACATACTCTCAAAGTTGGTATAAAGGACTAGAAGGCTTCGGCCGCTAACGAGCTTGCGACTGAAGTAGTAAAGCAGCTCGTAATTGGCCTCCGTATTGCGTTCGCTTTCTTTATAAAGCGTTTGCAGAATTTTGTTGAGTTGTGCGGCTCTACTGTCTGCTTTTAGTACTGATCCAATTTTGTCGGAGAAGGTAAGCAAGCCAGCACGATCGTGTTTTTTGAGCGCTATGTTTGACAGTACCAGGCTGGTGTTGATCGCGTGGTCCATAAGTGTCAATCCATCAAAAGGCATGCGCATGACACGGCTTTTGTCGATCACGCAATAGATTTGCTGTGCCCGTTCGTCTTCGTATTGATTAACCATCAACTGACCGCGGCGGCCTGTAGCTTTCCAGTTGATACTGCGGTAATCATCTCCCCGTACGTAATTCTTGATTTGGTCAAACTCATAGCTGTGGCCAATTCTCCGAATTTGCTTGAGGCCACCTGGCATGCTCGTCCGCTCAAAGGCGCGCATCTCAAATTGCTTCATCTGCAGAATCGAAGGATAGACAGGAAGTTCAATGGCTGCATCTTTAAGGTAGCGGCGTTCCAATAAGCCAATAGGCGTGGAAAGAAAAAGGAGAATTCTACCAAACTCGTAAGCTCCACGGGCAGTTGGCCGAATAGGATAATGGATATCGACGCTCTCTTCGGGAGCCAAATTGACCTTCTTGCTGAAATCTCGAATTTGTAGCTGGTAGGGTAATTCGTCTACGACTTCGATCCGCAATGGGAGGTTGTTGCGGTTTTGTAAACTAATTTTGACGTCCATTTCATCGCCAAGCGATAATACCCTTGGAAGGTGTCGCCTCACCCGAAAGCGATAAGGTCGCGCAAAAAGCAAGAGACCATCAACAAGGCAAAGTATGACGAGCAATAAAAGGGCCACTTGCCCCACAAAAAAAAGAGGTACCCACCAGAAACCAGCGGTAAATAATACGACCAATCCCCCTGCGCACCAGAAGAAACGGTTCTTTAAAAAGATATTTTGGAAAACTTCCTTCATCTTATCTCGGTACGCCTATTTTCTTGATAATCTCGGCTACGACATCCCGCGTAGCATATCCTTCCATTTCGCGTTCTGGCGTGAGGATAATTCTATGGTTAAGCACCGGGTAAGCCACCTGCTGGATATCATCGGGGGTAACAAATGCTCTGCCATTAATAGCTGCCATGGCTTTGGCCATTTTCATAATCGCCAGCGATGCCCGGGGGGATGCACCCAAGAAGAGGTCACTGTTCTGGCGGGTTTCATGAACGATACTTGCAATGTAGTCCAGTAATTCGTCCTTGATATAGACCTTTTCTACAATGATTTGGCACTCCTTGATGGTTTTGCTGTCCATCACAGGGTTGACCGTTTCCTGTTGTTTCATGCGGAAATCAGAACGGAATCGGCGAAGGATACGCTGCTCTTCCTCAAGGTTAGGATAGTCAATGTTTATCTTTACCAGAAAGCGGTCTAGCTGAGCCTCCGGAAGCTTATACGTTCCTTCTTGCTCAATTGGATTCTGGGTAGCGATCACGAAGAAAGGAAAGCCCATTTTGTGGGTAGTTCCGTCTACCGTCACCTGGTTTTCTTCCATGACTTCAAACAGTGCGGCCTGGGTTTTGGCAGGAGAACGGTTGATCTCATCAATAAGGACGAGATTGGAGAAAACAGGTCCTGCATTGAACGTAAAAGCAGAGCTGTTCATGTTGAAAACCGTCGTGCCAATAACGTCGCTGGGCATAAGGTCCGGCGTAAACTGGATACGATTGAAATCTACTTTGAGGGTTTGCGCAAGGAGTTTGGCCGTCAAAGTTTTGGCAATTCCAGGGACTCCTTCGACCAATACATGGCCGCCAGCAAACAGCGCCGCGATGAGTAATTCGATAAACTCGTGCTGACCAATCACGACCTTGCCCAACTCATGCCTGACCTGGTCTACTGCTCGTGCCAAGTTGCGCAATTCGGGATGTTCTTGCGATGGGGGAGGTGGCGGAGTGGGGACTTCGGCAGGGCGCTCGAAGTTCATATCTTCCTGTTCATTTGTTGTTTCGTCCGTCAACATAATTCCTATTGTCTATCACTTAGCGGCTTGATAAAAGCGCTCTAAGCGTTGGTGAAATTTAACTAATTCGGTTTCTACCAGCGCGGTGTAGCGTGGTATATTATGAACATCTTTGGCAATGAGTGCTACCAGATCGGGGTCTACCCCGGAGCGGGCGCTCAGTTGTTGTACAAATTGTTCGTTATCGTTGCGCCATTGCAAGGCATAGCGTTCCTTTACATAAGTCCGCAAAAGCTTAATTGCCTGAACGGCGAGCTGCTGATGGCTTGCTCGCTGGTAGTAGAGCCAGCCAATTGTTTGTACAAATTGCAAGCTGGTATTTCGAGGTGGATGCACGACGGGGATGACTCTTTGCCGGCGCCGAGTACGGAAAAGCAAAAAGATCAAACCAATAGCAACTAAAGTATACCAAGCCCAGGCTAGTGGAGGCTGCTCCAGGATATATTGTAACGGGCTCTCACTTTGTAGTCGCCGTGGGTCACTGCGATAAGCATTATTTTGCTCCCGCGCCATCCGCTCGGGAATTCTGCTGAACTCATCCCAGTAAATGGCCCCGTCGTTCAGGTGGCTAAAGGCCCGTTCTGCATAGGAGCGGCCCTCTTTTTTGACAAGGTAGTAATTGGTGAAAACCAGCGGCTGACTGTGGAGGTAAAAGAATCCATTGCCATAAGGAACACGTACCATGTTCACTGTCGTGTCGGCGGCCCTCCCTACGGCCTCCATTCCTCCTTCCATTTCACAAAAGTATAGATCGGGGAAATACTGCCATTGCCGTTGGGTGGCAGCAAATTTATTGATGTATTTGAAAGAGAAATCCCGGTCGCGGTGAAGTGACGGATGGGTGAAATTCAGTTGCACCACGCTATCGGTATGCGTGCTAAGCCCATCCCAGGGAATGTAGTCACATTCGTCATAGTACAAATAAAACATCAGATCATACGGTAGCACTTTTGCTGCGAGAAAAGCAGTGTTACCTGCTTCTACAAACTCCAGGAGTTCGTCGCGATCCTGCGGGCGCATATACAATCCTTCGCCGATGAAAACGTAATTGGCCCGGCTGCCATTGATACTGTCGATGGGCAGTTTTCCGGCAAGGCTGTCTGCAAGTGTGTTAAGTTCTTTTACCGCCGGGTAATCTTTAAATAAATCATACAGCGCATAAAGACCATACGGTTCTTTGCTTTTTATCTTGAAGGTTTCGCGCCAGGAGAAGCGTTGTCCACCTCCCTGAATAGCCCAAACCGCCAGCAGAACAACTGCTAGTACGATCAAACCCAGTATGACGCGATTTTTCTTCATATCATGCTGTCGTTAAAGATTGTAACCCTTGGCGGTATAGTTGAAAAGCTGCTTTTATGTCCTGATATTCTGCTTGGGCAGGATAATGGTTTCCGTACCATACCTGCTCAAAAGTAAGGGTGAGGTCACGGAAATTTTGGTAGCTTTCCTGTTGGCGCATTTGATTCAAATAGAACCGGTTGGTACGATCTTTCTTCCACTGAATAAGCTTTTGTTGATGCAGCTGTTTCAGTAAAGCCAAATAGTGTAATCGTACGGCCAAGTGATAATTTTCTTCTTGTTCGGCTTTCGCCAAAAACGGATTCACATCCCGGCGATCCAGCTCTTCTTCGAGGCGGCGAACCTGACTGAGGTCGACCTGGTCGTCAGCTACCGTACCTTCTTCAGGAGGCGTTATTTTTAATTCATTGTTTTGAATGAAAGTAAAAATGAGCCAAGCCAATAGGCTGAGTACAACGATAGCAAGGATAACCTGAAATAAAGGAGACAAATCCGGGAAGTCGAAGGGGTCTGTATCTGGTGGGGTGTCAGGTGGGGTAAGATCGGGAGTTTCTCGCGGTTTGGTTTCTTTGGGCTTGCCGGAATAGTCAAGCTCTTTGCTGAGTTTTTCCCAACTGTTGCCATCAAAAGTTTTGGCTTCCAAGCGCTGATCTTCATAGGTTTCAATAAAATCCTGGGCCATCACCGGAGTGATTCCTGTGCTCCCCAAGAGCACACTGACCAGCAAGACAAAAATGAAAACTATTTTATTCAACGCGATTAAGTATTTTCGTGCTGTTCCTAATTTAATTTTTTTACAAAAAATGAGCAAGCTCTTATCTAGACTTCTAGAGCCCAAGTTACTCTCTTTCCAAACCACGAATCCGGCTTGATTGACCAATATTCGTAATCTTTTCTCGCAAGTCGGTCGCTTCATTGATTTCCCTTAGACTGTAGTAATGCAAGCCAAAACCCAGGAGTAAAATTACCCAAATGAAATTGGCAATGCTGGCCAGTAAAAAGGTATTGATCCAAACACTCCATTCATCTAACGCTACTTGCTCGGCGGCTACCAGCCAATTGATCATTTTGAACAACAGTTCAGCGACTACCGTATTGGTAAGTGAAAACAGGGTTAAGCCTAGTACAAGCAATAAAACAGACATCCCTGCGGTGCGCCAGAAGGCCCCTTTTAATAAAAAGAATACCCGTCCTAGTGATTGGTGGTCGCGATAAGCAACGTAGGAGAAAAGCAAAGCCAATGGCAACACGACTAAAATGCTAAGGATAGCCCAGTAGGATAAGAAACCAACGCAGCAAACAATAGCAGCAACACCAAAAAATAAATTTAGATAACTCAAAGGTGTCGTTGTTCGGCCAAGTTCTCGATCAATACTTTTAAAAGCTGCCAGCGCCAGGCCGTAAATCATAGCGCCTCCTATAATTGGTATAAACCAATGGCCGCCTTGGCCACTGAAAAGCAGCAAGAAGTTGTAGCCATTAAAGACCCAGCTCTCTGCATTAAAAGGTAAAAGCTCTGCAGCGGGAATGTCACTCAGCAGAAATACTAAAGTTGTATAAACCAAGGCACCACCAAAAATAGCGAACAAAAGCTTGCTGCTGTGACGCCGAAAAAGGGTGAATATTTCACTGAATATTTCGCCTCCCGCTTTAATCTTACCCGTTTGCAGTTGGTAGTTTTCGCTTGCGGGCAAGCGTTGTGTTTCTGTAATTTCAATACCAAGGCCCAGTTTCTGACGATACCACGGGTACCACACAAAGTAAACCAATACAAAAGCGAGACACAAAAGGATAAAAGCACCTCTGATAATATCCGGCGTCTCCGTTTGCCGAGTCATAAACCCTTCCAGAAAACCGGCAATAATAAACAGAGGTATCGTTCCCAGCATAATCTTTGCCCCTCGTCGAGCCGACTGCTGAAAGGCTTGTAAGCGTGTGTAAGTTCCTGGGAAAGCAGGCCCCCTGCCCATGGTGATGCCAGCAGCGGAGGCGATGACGATAGCCGAAATTTCCAAGGTTCCGTGTATCCAGATGGTAAGGGATGATTCCCAAAACAAGCCATGCTGAATAAAGAAATATTGGAAACAGCCCACCATGATGGCATTGCTGATTAGGATAATAATGGAGCCTACGCCAAAGAATACCCCCATTGCAAAAGCAAGAAAGGCCACGTAAAGGTTGTTGAAGGTGATGCCAAGAAACATCCCGAAACGCCCTTTTTCTTTGTAAACAGCCATAGGGTCGCCCGATTCGATATTGGCGCGGGTCATCTCGACGTAGTTGTTTCCCAAGATAACTTCTGCAAACTCTGCATCCATTGCACACGATAGCATGCCGATGCCAAAACAAAGGAAAAAGAGGAAAAATGCGAGCCGAAAAGCCTGACGGGCATTATAAACTTCTTGTGGTAGCTCATCAGTCCAGAAGGTGAGTAGTTTCCCGAGTGGCGTTCGGCGACTGCGATACAGTTTAAGGAATACTTGCTGTGCTAACCCATTAAGATAAACCCTTACCGAACGGTTGGGGTAAAAAGTGCGGGAATAAGATAAGTCATCCGTGATCTGGACAAATAAATCCCGCAAACGATCAGCGTCTTTGGCTTCCCCTTTTAGGGTTTGCTCAAACTCCGACCACTTCTCTTGATTTTGCTTAATGAATTGAGTTTCGCGCATAGATTTTCTGTGAGAGCAGACAAATTACCAAAAGTTTTAGGAAATTCCCTTAATTTCCCATTTCAACAAGCTCTTTAATGCAAACCATTGATTTAAAAACGACTCAGAACGTCACCATTGAATACGAACTTGCCACGCTGGGCGAGCGGATGTTGGCCGTTATTATCGACTTGGTCACGGTAGGAATTGGTTATTTCCTGCTGGCAGCGCTGGTCACTGGAGCCTTTGGTTCAGCGTGGTCGGATGTACAGGTAGGTATTTTTGGCTTTATAATGCCATTGGCCTGTTTTTTGGTTTACAATTTTCTTTTTGAACTGCTTTCTCACGGGCAAAGTTTGGGTAAAAAAGCACTCAGTATTCAAGTTGTACGTCTTGATGGAGAGGAACCTGCTCCCGCGGACTACTTACTCCGAGCTGTTTTTTATTTTGTAGATCTTTTGGCTACCGCAGGGATTCTTGGCGGTTTGCTGATTAGTTCCTCCCCTAAACGGCAGCGATTGGGAGATATGACTGCCGGCACCGGTGTCATTAAGATGCGCTCTGCTAATCGTTTTGGGCTGGGAGATATTTTGCGGATCAGCTCTCTGGAGGATTACGAACCCCGATACCCAGCTGTTCGGCAATTCAGTGAAGGGGATATGTTGCTAATCAAAAACACCATTGCTCGCTATCAGCGATATACCAATGATGCTAATCGGAGAATACTCCATGATCTAGCGAACCAGCTAGGCCTCCAATTGGAAGCCCCACGCGAAGAAACCCGCAATGCGACGGAGTTTTTGAAAACCCTTATCCGGGATTATATTGTATTGACGAGGTGAGTGGTTGAAAAATCAGTATCTCACATCCAACCTCCCATCAGAAATAACTTTAGAATCTGATTTATCCTCCAAAGAAACCGTAACATCGAATTTAGCGGAAAATATCCGAGCCAGGGTATCAAATCTAAGTACTTCTAAGTTGACTGTTTCTAGTGAGTCTAATTTGTAGCTACCTGTCCCAGGAACACCAGACGAATAGGTTAAGTAAAATTGTTCCACACCAAGGGAATCGTTATGTACAAGGGTAAAGGTCATCGACTGGGAGGTAGAATCACAAAATACCGGAAGCCTTTTTGTGGCAATAATGCTTAGAAAGGAATGCTGCCTACTGTAATTGATCCATAATGAGGGGATATATAAGTCTTCATAAAGCTTTTTAGGCCTTTTGTAATGCACGAAGAGATCTTCATTTACATAACAGCCATAAGTATTTCTACCTTCCGTGGTCGCTGAGGCCAGTCGGAATCTCGGGCAACTATCGTCATCGTCTATACAGGAAGCATAAAATAGAGGAATAAACAAAAGAATTAGACCGTAGCATATACGATTCATATTTACAGATTTAGAGCGCATAAAGTAATAAAGAGAGACAGAATATATTCTGTATAAAGATGCAGTTAATTTTTTATGAAGCAAGCTTTTTTATAAAAACCATTCCCCCAATCCCTCCAAACACTCCCATAAATAAGCCACCTCCTCCTTCGTATGATCGGCCTTCACAATGATGCGAGAATACATCGGGGAGTCTTCATTCGGATACCGGAAAGAACTGATTAAGATACCCTTTTGTCGTAGCTTTTCTCCCCAGTTATGATGTTGCAAGCCAAAAACAGGAAAGTTGTCTAGGTATCGTATCCCGGGAATAGCCTTGATTGTTGGCAATAACTGATCTAAATGCGCTTGCAGCTTTTGCCGTTGTGCAGTGATAATATCCTGCCCATTAAGCCAAGCGTAAAGGAAAGCAGGAGGTGGCGGAGAAGCACCGCCAAACTGTGGCAGTTTGCGCAGTTTAGTTAGCGTTTGTTCCTCTCCAAGCAGAATCCCGGCAGGTAGTGCTAGTGCCTTGCCCAGAGAAGCAGTAACGAGTAGTTCGGCTTCTGTTTGCGAGTTCAGCTGCCGCCAACTACCTGCATATTGAGGGCCATACCATCCCAGGGTATGCGAATCATCGACAACCAATCGCGCTGGTTTTGCAGCCCATAAACTTTTCCATGGTGGCAATTGAATTCCTAACGGATCAAGTGCATCGGTAAAAGCAACACTCGGTTTTGTACGTAAAGTTTCCAGAAAAGCATCCCAGTTAGTGTGCATGGTTCCTTGTGGCCACCACAGCGCGGGATGTGCAAGTGGGCCGATCTGTAAAGGTAAATTCTCGTGTGCTAAATAACGGGCAGCAAGCTGCCCCGCAGCAGAGCCAGACCCCACCAATAGCGCTGCGGGTGCCCCCGTCCATTCCGCAAATGCGGCTTCCGCTTCTTCAAATATTTCCGGGCAGAGAGGAGATAAACGAGAGCCGCCGTAATGTGTGCCATAACGATCCAGTCCTTCTTTAACGAGTGAAAGGAAGTCAGGATGAGAGGTTAATCCCAAATAGGAAGTACCAGAGAAAACTATCATGAAGAGGTAGAATTGAAGTATTTATTGATCCAAGGTATAAGCCTTAGTGTGTAATAGTTTCAGTCACAGGTTGTCTACGAATGTAGTTTTTTACTATTTGTTTCATGTCACAAATAGGAGGTGTTTACCTTTGAGTGTTTTTTGTTTTAGTGGATATATGGCAGTTTGTCCATCTAAAATAATGGATTGTAGTCATTGTTGTGCTAATTGGTGTGATGATAAATATGTCACAAAAGTATATATATCTGAAAGTTTGATGGGGCTGAAGTAGCGATTATTGTTAACAGAAACCCCCGAGGGCTATAAGAAGCCCTTCAACTTGCATCACATGAAATACATTATTACACTAAATCTGCTGCTCGTAGCCCTTCTTTTGAGTGGGCAAGACTGCCAAATGGTCAGCTTAAAACTCCCTATTCCTGAGGGGGTGAGCAAACATCACTTCCCCGCACAGGCTATGCCTGCTTCCGCTACAGAAAGCTTTTTCACTTACCTGTCTGAATGGGATAAAGGGGAATTGGTTGTAAAAATGCGTTTCTCGAAAGATGGCGAAGAATGGACGGCCTGGGAAGTACTGAAAAAAGATTATACCCAACCTACTGCTAAAAATTCGCCGCTTCACATTGCTGATAACGATTATGAATTTTTCGAATGGGCTGTATACAACAAAGCAGGCCTTGAAAGCGAGTTGGCACTGAATTTTTACTACCCAAGCGAAATTCCTGTTTTTGCAAACATCAATTCAGCTTACCCGGTAGAAGTAGCAACCGTTGGTTGTCCACAACCCACCATTGTAGCGGTAGATTCCGAAACAGTGATTGTTGGTAATGATGAGAATAAATAAATTGACTTATACCCCCTTTTAGTATAATGGGCTTGGCTTCTACGGAAGTCAAGCCCAGTTTTTTTTACTAACGCAAGCTAAACCTCACGTTAGCTACTATTCCTCTTCTTCCATCGCTCCCCGCCCATCGTCATCTTTACGTGCTTCACTGATATAGGTCCATAAATGATCCTTGAGCTCGGTGAGCCCGTGATTGGTAATGGCAGAGATGAAAAGGTATGGAATGTCGGCTGGAATTTCAGGTGTTAGCAGCTCCTCCAGTTCATCATCAATCAAATCTCGTTTGGTGATGACCAACAGGCGAGGCTTATCCAGCAATTCAGGATTGTATTGTTCCAGCTCATTCAGAAGTATCCGGTAAGACTCTTTGATACTATCGGCCTCGGCTGAAATACAGAACAGCAGGGTTGCATTGCGTTCTATGTGCCGCAAAAATCGGTGTCCAAGGCCCTTGCCCAGGTGGGCGTCTTCGATGATTCCTGGAATATCAGCCATTGCAAAAGAGCGGCCATCCCGGTACTGGACAATACCCAGGTTGGGGGTGATTGTCGTAAAAGGGTAGTTGGCAATTTCGGGTTTGGCAGCGGTTAAAGCTGCTAAGAGGGTAGACTTTCCAGCATTAGGAAAACCTACAAGCCCTACATCTGCCAGCACTTTCATTTCCAAGATGCGCCAGACTTCTATTCCTTCTTCTCCTGGTTGAGCATATTGGGGCGACCGGTTAGTCGAAGATTTAAAATTGGTATTTCCCAGGCCTCCACGGCCGCCAGGTACCATGATTTGCTCTTGGCCGTGTTCGGTGATTTCAAAAAGCACCTCCTGGGTCTCGGGGTCTTTTACAACAGTGCCCAGAGGGACGTCCAAGATGACATCTTCACCAAAGGAACCACTAGAGTTATTAGAACTGCCATGGCCGCCAATACCCGCTTTCACGTGCTTTTTGTACCTAAAAGCCAGTAAAGTCCAGAGGTTACGATTGCCTTTTACAATGATGTGGCCACCGCGCCCGCCATCGCCACCGTCAGGGCCTCCTTTAGGAGCACCCTTGGTACGCATGAAATGAGCAGACCCTCTTCCTCCATGACCGGAAACACAATTAATCTTAACGTAGTCTACAAAATTGGTGCCTGCCACAGAATCATTATTTATACCAGCACATCAATTTCAGCGCAAAGACGAGCAAAGATATCATCAATACTGCCGAGGCCTTCGACTTGTACTGCTTTTTCCTGCTCTGCGTAGAAATCGAAAACAGGGCTGGTTTCGTTCTTAAATATATTAATGCGATTGCGGATCGTATCTTCCTTTTGATCGTCAGAACGTCCACTTGTTTTACCTCGTTCAAGCAGGCGAGTGACGATCTCGTCGTCTTCCACACTCAGCAAGATAAGTTTTGAGATGGAGGTTCCCATTTTTTCTATTAACGCGTCCAAAGCTTCTGCTTGGGCAACGGTACGAGGGAAACCATCAAAAATATAACCTTCAACATCAGGATTCGCTTCTACCTTGTTGCGTAGCATGCCAATGGTGACGCTATCAGGTACCAACTCCCCTTTCTGGATGTATGACTTAGCCTCCTGCCCCAAAGGGGTATCATTGCCCATTTCGTAACGAAAGAGATCACCGGTACTGATGTGTAATAAGTTATACTTTTCTACCAGCTTGGCCGCTTGGGTTCCTTTACCGGATCCGGGAGGGCCAAATAAAATCAAATTGATCATACGTGCTTACTTTAAACCAATTACTTGGCGGTCTACAGGGTTTTCTTGGTTAGGGCTAAAGAGAAAAACCACATAGATTATTCGGAGAGTAAGGGTATTAACCAAGGAAACTTTGGTAGCAACCATTACAGCTCTTGTAAGTAGGCGAATATACGCAATAAAGGCTTAGTTTTCAATGAAAAATAAGTCTGATGATACGTTTTCTAAGTTGAATATCAGACAACTTTGATGATTAAAAACTCAATAACGCATTCTTTCAAGATACTTGTGGCTGATCGTAATTTCGTCAAAAGGATCTTTGCCAGGCACCGTTCGGTCTTGTTCTACAAAGAAATACTGCATTCCTGCTTGTTGTTCTTTGCTGAAAACAGTTGGCCAATCAATAACGCCTTCTCCTACGGCGGCGAAAAATTTCTCGGGCGTATTATCCATATCCTTGACATGCCACAAAGGAAATCGGCCGGCATGTTTGCGGAAGTACGCTTGGTAATCACTCCCTGCTCTGGCTACCCAGTATAGATCCATTTCAAATTGTACTAAATCAGGATCAACCTCTGACAATAACAAATTGATGGGCCGGCTACCAGCAACCATCTTATTGAATTCAAAATCGTGGTTGTGGTAAGCGAGTTGTAAACCATAACGCTTGCACACTTCTCCACTGGTATTAAGAATGTCGATAAGCTCGGCATAGCCTTCAGCATTTCGTTTTTCTTCGGGCCACCAAGGGATAACTAAAAAGGATTGCCCTGCCTCTCTGCAGGTAGCTGCGGCTTTTTCAGGGGCTTCCTTCATCGCTTCCCAGCTAACGTGGCCGCTGGGCATCTGCAAGCCCTGATTTTTCAACATGGCTAGAAAAGTCTGAGGGCTATGGCCATAAAGTTTGCCATCACGGTAGCCAGCACCTTCTACATAGTCATATCCGATGGCGGCAACTCTTCGAAGTGTTTCGTTGTCATCGCGTTGCATTGCATCACGGATGGTGTAGAGCTGAAGGCCAATGTTTTCTAGGCTTTCTTTTTTTGAACAGCCTGCCGCCCTGGCCGGCAGTAATGTTCCAACAGCTAAGTAACTGGTGGTTTGTAAAAATTTTCGACGTTGCATGCTTTCTTTTGATGATAAGCCATCAAGATAAGGAAGAATTCTTTTTTCCCAACCACCACCAAGCAAGAGCACAAATGCCAAGCCCCAGAAACTCTCTGGTAAGCTCGATATGTGGAGCTTCTGCCTTCATGCTGGTTGTAATACTAGGCATTCCCATCTTGACCCAGTTGATGAAGTCGGGGAGCAAGAAGAGGAACCATAATAAGATGACCAACATCCCCACCTGTAAGAGTCTTTTCGGAATCTCACGAAAGATGGATGCCGCCCATAAAACTCCGGTACTTATATAAAGTGCTACCCACAACCAAGGATCAGGATCATTAAGCTGTACGTAAGCAAAAAACAAAAAAAGGAGCGAAATGAGAAGCCTTACTATCATAAAGAAAAGATTTTGAAATCAGAACAGTGCACCTTGTGTTTAAGTTTAAGTCGATGATACACTGGTTTTTATCTATTTTATGGCACCTTTAAGTACAAATTATAAATTGAATGCGTACTATTGGTGGTTACAATATAGCGCTCTGATTAGAGATGAATTTCTTTGCACCATACCTATTAAAATATGACAGATAACCAAGATCAGATCAACCAGCTTTTGGCAAAGTTGGAAAGGCTGTCGCAGAAGCAGGCGCAATTTTCGCAAGAGATCAATCTGTTGCGAATAGAGATCAACACCTTAAAAGGAATTGAAGCTGAAAAAAGATGGAGCAAAGAAGAAGTGTCAGCGAAACCTCCTGCTGCCCCGGTTGCATTAGAGCCCATCAAGGAAGAACCCGCTAAAGTCTACCAGAGCGCCAAGGCCCGAACGCCTAAAGAAGCCATGGAATACATGGTTCCGAAAGAAGTCGCTCCGCCAAAAGCCAAACTTGACCTCGAAAAATTTATTGGTGAAAACCTTATCAATAAAATAGGAATCGCTATTACGGTTATAGGGGTAGCCATTGGCGCAAAGTATTCAATTGAACACAATCTGATCAATCCGCTTACCAGAATAATCCTTGGTTATCTTGCAGGAATAGCCCTCTTGGCTTTTGGTATAAAACTGAAAAAAAACTACGAAAGCTATAGTGCCGTTTTGGTCAGTGGTGCCATGACGATTCTCTATTTTATAACTTATTTGGCCTACAGTTTATATGGTTTAATTCCCCAGGGAATGGCCTTTGGGCTGATGGTTGTGTTTACGGCTTTTACGGTCGTGGCGGCACTCAATTACAACAAGCAAATTATTGCTTTAATAGGGCTGGTGGGAGCCTATGCGGTGCCTTTCTTGCTGAGCGAAGGCAGTGGCCAAGCGGTGGTGCTTTTTAGTTATGTGGCGATCATTAACATTGGCATTCTGATCATAGCATTCAAAAAATACTGGAAACCACTGTATTATTCTTCCTTTGGCCTGACCTGGCTACTTTATACTTCGTGGTGTTTATTTGACTACCGAACCAACGAGAACTTTGGGCTGGCACTCACCTTTTTGTGTCTGTTTTTTGCTATTTTTTACCTGACGTTCTTAGCATACAAACTACTGCAGAAAGAGCAATTCTCCTTGTCTGATGTTTTGTTGCTCCTGGCCAATTCGTTTATTTTCTATGGGATTGGCTTTGCGCTATTGAACAATCACCAAACAGGTGAACAACTGCTGGGCTTGTTCACACTGGGCAACGCTGTCATTCATTTCATTGTCAGTGCAGTCATCTACCGCAAGCAATTGGCGGATAGAAAGCTCTTTTACCTTATTTCCGGGCTGGTGTTGGTGTTTATCACGCTCGCTATTCCTGTTCAGTTAGATGGCAATTGGGTGACCCTTTTGTGGGCTGGAGAAGCCGCTTTGCTTTTCTGGATTGGCCGAACAAAGCAGGTGCCGGTTTACGAATGGCTGTCTTACCCGCTGATGTTTTTGGCCTTCTTTAGCCTTCTTCAAGATTGGTCGGTGGGCTACAGCTATAATTTTTATTACCCGCAAGAAGGGGAAGCGGGGATTACTCCTATCTTCAATATCCAGTTTTTGAGTTCGGTACTGTTTCTCGGTGCTTTTGGGTTTATCAATTGGGTGAACCAAAAGAAACAACATCTTTCCGTATTAGCGAGTAAAGGTGTAATCTCGAAGATGATAGCTTTGGCGGTGCCGGGCATTATGCTTTTGGTATTGTATTCCGCCTTTAGGATGGAGATTGAAAGCTATTGGAATCAACTTTATTCGGATGCAATCATAACCAATAGTAGGAACGACGAAGGATACGTTGAACGTGTCACCAATGGTGATTTGCTCAAATTCAAAATGATCTGGGTGATCAACTACACGCTCTTGTTTGTAGGTGTTCTCTCTTTTGTGAATATTAGAAAACTAAAGAATACCCTTTTAGGCTTCATCAATCTTGTTTTGAATGTCTTGGCAATTGGGTACTTCTTGACACAGGGCCTTTATGCGCTGAGTGAGCTGCGCGAAAGCTACCTGGAACAAACCTTAGCGGAGTATTACCACCAAGGCATTTTCCACCTTGGGATTAGGTATGTTTCCTATCTGTTTGTTGCCTTGGTGGTCGTTGCCTGCTATTATTATCGTCGACAAGACTTTATTAAATGGAATTTTAAAATGGCCTTCGATTTGCTACTTCACCTCGTTGTTTTGTGGATAGCAAGCAGCGAATTGATCCATTGGATGGATATTGCCAATTCAACGCAGTCCTATAAACTCGGACTGAGTATATTATGGGGCATTTATGCATTGATACTTATCGCCTTGGGGATATGGAAAGGGAAGCAGCATTTACGGATCGGTGCAATTGTATTGTTTGCAATTACGCTCGTTAAACTGTTTTTCTACGATATATCTCACCTCGACACGCTGGCAAAAACTATAGTGTTTGTTTCCCTGGGCGTGCTCCTTTTGATCATTTCCTTTTTATACAATAAATACAAGCATATCATTGCTGATGAAGATACTGATGAAACTGCCCCTTAAATCATGGTTCTGGGTGTTTCCGTTAATGCTGCTCACCATCGGGGCTTATGGGCAGCAGGAGGATACGTATAATTACCAGCGTGAATTGCACGGCATTACGGAGCAATGGCACAAAATTGTTTTACCAAACCCTGTTTTTGGCAAGGTTGCTAATGATTTGTCGGACATCAGGGTCATTGGCGTCAGTGCCAATAACGATACCATTGAAGCACCTTATATTCTTCAGGTCAATGAAGAAAAGGTAGTCAATAATGCTGTTCCCTTTAACACGCTGAACACTGCTAGCAACCAGCATGGGTTTTACTTTACTTTTGAAGTGCCAACCGCTGAAGCGATTAACCAAGTTCAACTGGCTTTTAAGCAACAGAATTTCGATTGGAGATTACAGTTGGAAGGCAGCCAGGATCAAAGCGAATGGTTCACTATTGTGAAAAATTACCGAATTCTTTCCATCAAAAACGAGAGCACTGATTATCAATTTACAACTATAAATATCCCTCGCTCCAAGTATCGCTACCTGCGGGCGCTTATCACCAGTAAGGAAGCTCCTGTCTTAACATCGGCGAGCATTTCTATGCGTGAGTTAGTAGAAGGTACTTACCGCACATACCCTGCTGAGGCTACTAATACAACAGAGAACAAACAAACGAAACAGACAGAAATAGAGCTAACACTCCCTATGCCCGTCTCTTTAAGTCGGTTGAATATTGAAGTGCTAGACACCTTTGACTATTACCGTCCGGTGACGATTCAGTACTGTACAGATAGTATCAAAACGGAGAAAGGATGGAAGTACAATTACCGCACAATCAGTAGTGGTACACTGAATTCCTTGGAAGAAAACACGTTTAGATTCAGTAGTAATACAATTGCAAGGAAGCTGAAAATTTTAATTCACAACCAAGACAATCAAGCCTTAAAGATTGGTGCCATTACGCCGAAAGGCTATGTACATCAAATGGTAGCGCGCTTTAATACACCTGCTATTTACCATCTTGTTTATGGCAATAAATACGCAAGGAAACCGCAGTACGATATAGCCCGGTTTCCCGACAAAATCCCGTCTACAGCCACGATACTGACGCTAGGCGAGGAAGAAGTCATTGAGAAACCGGAAAGAGCTAAAGCAGCCCCCTTGTTTGAGAATAAAATATTTCTGTGGGCAATTATGCTTTTTGTTATCGTGCTGCTGGGAGGTTTCACCTTGAAAATGATGAGTGGGAAGTGATTTTAGAGATAGTAGGAAAATGAACTGGGCCCCTGCTTGACTAAGTCGGGTAGAGGCCCAGTTTATTTTGTGCAAATGCTTGGGGTGTTTCTGCGGGCAATGTGAATATCCCGCTCGGCCAAAGAAGGGGCCTGTTTTGTGATATTATCATAATTCCCCCCCGTTTTTTGTCATCGCCCCAGCTACTTTAGTCATACTCCACAAAAAATACACATTCCGCATTAGCAATCTCTACGACCTCATCGGTTTCAAACCAAGGCATACCATCGGAGGAGTCTACAGAACGATCATAGCGGCCAATCTGCCCTTCGAAGGTACAACGAATGAGTTTGCCAGTGATTGTTTCTTCCGTAACACTCTTTTTCTCCGTGTAGCTATAGTCCTCCATCTCAATGATGATAAGCTGACCGATTGGGGTATTCAAAAAAGAGCTTTTAGAAACCTGTAATTCTTCGTACGGACCACCAATTGGCAGGCGGAGTGATACATCTACTTTGCCAGCTCCTTCTCCAAACGAAAAACTATTGCCTAGTGCAAAGAATTCTTCAACTAATGCCTTAGTCATTGGTTGATTTGGTGTGGCTTCTTCGGGCCAAAATTGGAAACCGTAATAGGCATCCCTCGCCCCTTCATTTGATGCATAAGCACTCATGATTAAAGTGGTAAAGTATGATCCAAAAGGATCTCTACTAAACGGCCTTTCGGTGACACCCTGCTGCCAAAATAGATAACCATTTGCTTCACTGATGTAATCTATTGATATTAAAAAACTGGAAAACGCACTCTCCCCTGGTTCACGAATCTCACCTTTTAAAAACACATCTACTTTCTCATCTTCCAATATAACGGGAGAGAGTTCCCCTTGCTCACAAGCTGTAGCAAAAAACAGTACTGTAAGTACTAAACCTATCATTAATTTATTCATTTTTCGTGGCTTTTAAGGTTAGATATTTAAAATAAACGCGCCGAGAGCCCCAGTGCAAGTGAGCTAGCGTAAAACTGGGTTTCTTGCCCAAAGAGTGTGTCCTTAAAAAGATTACGAAATCCTTGTAGATAACTGAGGTGCAAATCAAGGCCACGACTAATCCGATAGCTAAGATGTAGTTGCCCACCCAAGTCCAATGATTCGAATGCAGAACGGGAAAGCGCTACCTCTTCGGATTGACGGCTATAAAAATCCGAACCACCACTTATCCAAGTAGAACCTGATGCGCTATTGGCAAAAAAATGCATCTTTTCGGTATAAATCCAGGAGCTAGTTTGCTGGGCACCCCGCCAGGTATGTAGGAAAGAGGTATGTATCCCAAGTCCAATTGTCCAAGGGGAACTAACTGTGTGTTTGTAGTTCCAGCTGAGTTCCAAATCTACATATTGCAGGCTATTGAGCATGGTACTGCTAATGTTACGGCGGTACTCACGTAGCAGGTACTCATTATAGATGGTACTAGTATTGAGTTGCAACCCATTGAGACTTCGGTGTGAAGCTGTTAGTCGCAAAGTGGAGCTTTTACCAAGAGGAACCTCACCCCACACTCCAAGACTATTACCCATACCCATTCGAAAGGGTGTCGTACTGGTCAATTGAGCGATTATCTGTGCTTGAACCCCCATCCTAAGTCCATTATCCTGACCGAATAAGGAGGGCGAACTTGTTAAAACTATTGAGAATAGTAAAATGGTTACAGGGAAATATTTAATGGTCATGGTTGTTTTTTTGAGCGTGTTTTTAAAGGAGTCTATATTATCTATCGGATAGACGATAAGTAAGGCTTAGGCCAAAATTCAAACTGTTTATACCGGCTTCTCTTGGGCTTATTTTTTGTAGTGCTTCCTGATTGATTTCAGGATATGATTCGGCGTATGCAATGCGAGGTTCATAGTATTCAGAGTAGGCCGTGTTTCCAACAAACAATTCAGTTGAAAACTGCACACCAAACCAGTGTGTAGGCCAGTAAGTATAGCTAAGGCGTGCTGCATTACAGCGAGAAAGCTGCATTTTGTATTTTATATCGAACTCTTCCCCTCCAAAACCAATTGCCTTAAGGCGGGCATTGTGTAAATTTAAACCCGTTCTATATTCTAGTCCGAGGTCGCCTTGTCCGATACGAATAAATAGTTGTGGTCCAATGGTAAGCATTCGGGAGTACTCGGCTACACTTTGTTGAATTGGAAAACCTTCTTCGCCGTTGTTGTCAACTAAGAATCTAGTGGATTGAGCTTGCAGATTGGCATAGCTCAGGTTTGCAGTAAGACCCAATCCACGGGTTGCTCTGTAATTGAAATGGCCACTAAACACTTGATAAGATTCTGGATCGCTATTTTGCAATGGCTTGTTTATAATATTGCTGGCATCGCATATTGAGCAGTCGAGTAATAGACCTCGTGCGATTTCTATCCCAACGGTAAATCGCGATTCAGGTAAGTTCTGGCCATTACATATAAAGGGCTGTAGAGTCAAAATGGGTACTGCCAAAAGTAGAAGCAACATTTTTTGGGTTTTCATACTATTCTGTTTTATTTTTTTTCTTATTAAAGAATCAACCCCATCGCATCGGAATACCCGCTAGTTTACCATAGTAGCTTTGATATAGTACATGCTGTGCACGACTATCACTAGCCAGGCAGCCCTGTCTGAGTTCCTCATCTGTACTATGCTTGCTGTATACCATACATGGCTAATCATTTTTGCTTTCACCTACACTATCGGTAGGAAAATCAAAAAGGTTAGTCAAAAAGTGATTTTTTTTAAAAGAATATCTTTTTGAGGCATTTTAGCGCTCAAGGGAAGGCAAATTAAGTATAGGGCAAAAGTCAGTAGTGTCCGGTTATAAGTCAAAGATATTCAATTGGTTATGACTTCCGGGGTTCTGGTTTTTGGATTCAATTTTCATA
>NZ_JBOEFX010000146.1:0-968 GCF_050633125.1 Lewinella sp. | reverse complement strand
TACCGGCAGTAAGCCGAGATATGAGCTTCCGCGTAACGGTACGTGACAACAACATAGGCAGCGGTTGCACCATCGAAGAAGATTTGGAACTTACCTTTGCAGAATCGGCCGGACCATTTGTGGTACAAACACCAAATGTGCTCGTAGAATGGGTAGTCGGACAAATGGAAACCGTCACCTGGGACGTAGCCAACACNNCTTACTTATCCAGTTATACTGGCTAGCCAGGTGCCAAATGACGGCACCTATTCCCTGCAAGTACCTAATCAAGTTACCACGATGGCCCGCGTGATGGTGGTCTGTTCTGACAATATCTTTTTCGATATTTCGGATGAAGACTTTTTGATCAGCGAACCAACGGAGCCTACGTTTGTGATGGACGTGTCGCCACTTAGCCTGAGAGTGTGCAGCGATGTAGATTCAGTAGATTACGAACTTGATCTAACAGCTTTTGTAGGCTTTGATCAGACCGTAAATCTGAGCGCAACCGGCGTACCTACCAATGCAACGGTGACCTTCTCTGATAATGATATTTTTCCTACTGCTAGTTCCACGCTTACCATTGGCAACCTGATGGCCGCAGAGGGTGGTGTTTACGATATCATAATCAATGGTACCACAGACTCGGTCAGTATAGATCGTTCGGTGGAACTGACAGTGGTCAGCGGGACACTCGACGATTTGGTTCTCACAATGCCTACAGATGGAGCAAGTAGTCAGGAACTGAATACGGTACTTTCTTGGGAGATGATACCTTCTGCTACAGGGTACTTTATAGAGATCGCCACCAACCCTGCTTTCGGTGGTGCGGTGATAGAGACGGCGACTTTAGCGGAGAATATCAATACTTATCAGCCTCAAAATCTACTTTCCAATACGGTGTATTATTGGCGCTTAGCGGCTGATAATTTCTGTGGGCGAGGGCCTTCCTCCGATTTTTTTGCATTCCAGACGATTGGCAACAATTG
>NZ_JBOEFX010000145.1:314-4267 GCF_050633125.1 Lewinella sp. | reverse complement strand
TTTCACCGGAGCGGAGTGATTGGAGTACTTGTTTCAAATCGATGTCCGAGTTGCGAGCACTTGATAACTATAAAATTGAGAAGCGCGGGTTAGTGCCGGCAAGAATTCGCCGGTTGAGCAGCATCTTTGCCAGATGAGAGGTAACGTAAGATAATAATTGACTTTCGGGTTAGCTAGGCGAGGCAACCATCTTTTTATAGTACTCGTCACTTCTGCCTGTAACTATCCCGGGGTTACCGACTACTATCGAATAGTCGGGTATGTCTCCTCTGACCACAGCGCCTGCGCCAACGACTGTTCCTCGTCCAAGCTTGCATCCGGGCATCAACGTGGAGCCTCGGCCAACAAAGCAAAACTCCCCGATCTTGACCCCTTGGATGCGCCCAAGCGGCTTAACAGTTTCGATTCCGAGAGCCCGCCCAATGGTGTGAAGTGCCCAGTCGTGAGTAAGCACTGATACATTGCTTGAAATTGTGGTGCCACGGCCAATCTCAATTAGCTTGTAGCTTGTGCCATCAAACCAAGCAGTTGAGGAAATGTAGTTTGGTCGGCCGCTAAAAACCATTCCATTTCTCCGGTAGTACCAGATCGATAGCGATGTTCCCTTTCTCGGAGAGAGGGCGCCAACGACTCTCTTTCCTAAAAAGAAGACTGCACGTTCAAGTTTGCTTCTTAATTTACTCAAGATGCTGCTCCAGTACCCGGTTCATGACGGAGTCAAACGGTTTAGTATTCTTACTCAGTATTACCAGTCTATCTTTGGCAGCTTTAATCATGTTCTCAGATTCTGACAGCTCAACAAAGATATCGACAAATGCGTCGGGATCGCTGTATGGCGCGGAGAACGCCGCACCTGAAGTGCGCAGAAACTCAGCGGTCTTTACCTCGCTGTTTACGACAACGGGTGTCGCAGTCACCATAGCGTCGCCCCATTTATTCGACTCTGCGTAGGAATTAATTTCGATTGAAGGGTCGTATAGTGTCAATACAACATCGCTAATATTGTAGAGAGCGAGTGACTTTGAGCTGGAAACTTCGCCGAAATAATTGACATTCTCTAGATTAACGAAGGCCTCTGCGGATGGGCCATCAATTCGTCCTGCTGCAATGAAAACAATATTCTTATTCGATAGGAGCTTAGTCGCTGCGTATAACGCGATCGGTAACCCACGGGTTTCTCCTAGCCAGCCATTTACGTACACCACAAACCTCCCAGGCTTGGGTGGGGTTGATTCGTTTGCAGCATCTCGAATATCCGAACTTGTCGGAGTGTTCTTAACGATTACAAACTTGGACGAGGAATAGTCATATCTTGCTTCGCCCGGAATGATATGAGCTAGAGACGATCTAGATACTTTAATTTCGACCCAGCGTATTATTTGTTGCAGAGGGGAGGGAAGTTTCAGAATCAATACGAGCCTGTCTGCATCATCAAATATATATTCGATTTTCCTAAATTTTGACGCCGCCCAAGCTGCCACTGCACTTTCTAGTCCTAGGCAGTACAAAGTTTGATCTTCTTTCGATCTTAGCAATCGGAAGAAAACAGCTAGAGTCCATCGAGGATAGTGCAATCGTACTGAGTTGGAGCGAGTGCGCAGCATGACGACCTTTTCATGCAAATCGAACGGCAACGTTTCGGCCGTATCCCCATCCTTTCGTGACCATCCCCAGTGACTGACAGAAGAGCCTCGTTCATTCAGCAATTTGGCAAGTTTTACTAGCCTAGTACGTATTGTTATTGCTGGAAGTGGAGCTATTATCTTTAGATTATTCATATGTTCTGATTGGATTGACTTGGAGCTTTCCTGATCGCGCAATATAAGCAAAACCAGCCGCCTCCAGTTTTTGTTAGCCAATGACCCGCACTAGATATCGCCACGGCTTCGGCTGCAGGGACTTGTGAACGGGTTAGTCCAAAGTAAAGAAAAATTTGTACTAAGAAACCTATGGCGGAGAGAATTAAGTTTAAGTCGAGTAATCTTGTTGGGGCATAGACGTTAAGTCCAGCGCTTGGAACGGAATAAAGTAAGCGCAACGTTCCAACGAAGGCTAGAGGCAAAACTAGATGGAAGGAGAGTTGCGCTGAATCGCCATAAACCGGCTGAAACAGGAAAGACATAACGACGGTGGATAGGATAGCGTAGCCAAAGGCCGCTGAGACGAGCCAGGGCCACATCTCTTTTATCCGGAGCTGCGCCTGAGTAAAATTGTTTCGAAGAAGTGGACCTAGATAAAAGCCAATGAATCCAGATGCAAAAACGACAGGCAAGAGAAATAGAGTGGTGTGTTGAAAGTAGTTTGCGGACGCGAGGACCTCTCCGTCTAGATTGAGTAGTATTTGATCTAGATGTAGCGCCGCGTTGAGTAGAAACCCACCGGCTAGAAATCTTGATCCGACGCGGAAGTACTCGGAAGTCGACTGCTCTGAGTCGGCGAGTGAGTGGCGACTAGGTATCGGATTCTTATTGAACCTAGCGGCTAACGCTAGAGCAATGAGAATTGAAAGCGATATAATCAGCAAATAGTCGCGTTCGAGGCCTAAGAAGAACAGTGCCACTATCGCGATTGCCGCAAAGAAGCGCCACAAATTTGTCGCTATTTGCGCTTTGATCATTGAGGAATGTGCTCGATAGTAGGCTGCGAATAAAACTGAAGATGCGAGCAGAGTTAGGCAGGCCCATCCTTTCCAGATTTCGTTTACCAGTCCGCTCGCATTGAGGGCAATGCTTACCAGCCCCGAAATTGCGACAATCAGAAGCAAAGAGATAGTCGCTATGGATTTAGATCGCGATGGATTTCTAACTAATACCTGATCAAGACCAAGCAGGCAGATCGGAATTGCCACAAAAAGTGATGCTTTGATTGCTGCCCATGCTGCAATTTCCTCCCTGGGTGCGTACATCGCAACACAAATCTCAATGACGGCCATTCCACCAAGACCAAGGATGTAAACAGCAATTGTTGGTATGATCTGCGCACGTAGGGATAATGCAGGCATTGAGGAGGTGGCTCCTATCAGTTTTTAACTATGTTGGAAATGCTGAAAGGGTTATTCAGACAGTTTTTGCACCAAGTTCGCACTGGGTTTGTTAGTGTGGTTACGATTTGAGTCTGTCTTCTTGACTTGATCGAGAATGCCCGGTGACCTTGCCTTGGTTTCACGTACATTAGATTTGTTTGATACCTTCTGATGAGCGGAGAAATGAATGGGCAAGAGAACACAGGCCGCAAAGCGACAATATACAGACGAATTCAAGGACGAAACGGTACGCCTGGCCGAATCAATTGGCGGCAATCAGGCCGCGAAGCGGCTGGGGATTCCAGAGTCGAGCATGTGGAACTGGATCCGTCTGAATCGCCAGGGCAAGCTGAAGAACGCAGGCGGAGTTGCCAAGAGTTTCAAACCAGGTCAGAGCGAGTTGGAAGCAGAGAACGAACGGCTACGTCGGGAGTTGGTCAATACTAAAGCGGACCTTGAGATCGTAAAAATGCGGCGGCGTATTTCGTGAAGGATTCGCGATGAAGTACGCCTGGATTGAATCGAACCGCGACCGATTTGCCGTTGCCCGGATGTGTCGATTTTTCGGCATCTCACACACCCGGTATTGCCAATGGCGGGTGTGTGAGATGCCGGGACCGCGCAAACGAGGCGCTTGATACCAAGGTAGCGGCAATCCATCAGGCCATTGGACAATCCTACGGCCGGTCCCGAACCGTGAAGCAGCTTTCCAATCTATGCGGGCGTGTTGTGGCCCCGAGCGAGTGCGCCACAGTCTCAAACGCCAGCACCTCAGACCCGTCTATAGGCGTCTTTACCGGATCACGACCGATTCGAGTCACCAACAACTGGTTGCCCCAAACGTGCTGGATCGGCTACTGCATCACTCGCACATCGTACAGATCAGTGGGCAGAGCTACCGCATGAAGGACAAACGCAAGATCGGCCAAAT
>NZ_JBOEFX010000145.1:0-193 GCF_050633125.1 Lewinella sp. | reverse complement strand
GGTCGATGCCGAATACAGCCTCGGGGCTGCGTAAGTGATATACGTGAAAAATAGGCAGGGTCAGTGTCAACCAGGCAGGGCTAGCTGTGCGTTGCTTTTGTGATCGACGTGTTTGCTAGATAAATCGTGGGCTGGCGAGTTAGCAAAACGATGCGAACCGACTCTGTTCTCGATGCGCTTGAGCAAGCCCTGC
>NZ_JBOEFX010000144.1:840-4599 GCF_050633125.1 Lewinella sp. | reverse complement strand
TTCGGGATGACTCATGTTTTTTGTTGCAATAAATTTTAGATCGACCTCCGATTATGCAATACCAGCAAAGCTGGCACTGCACACCTGGGCGCTATTCGTCCATGCTAACGCACAAGTCGCATAGCTAGCCATTGTGGTTGGGTGGGTTAATAACGAACCTTCTGCAAAACTTCTTTCACAAAAGAACTTCGAGGCACATTACGAGCAATAACTGAATCAATCAGTTCATTATCGATAACAAAAGCCGCCCCAATATTCACTACTTGAGATCTATCATGATAGAATTTCCCATCGCTTGAAATTAAATAACTATAGCCCTTGTTGTCAAAAATCTCACTTAGTAGCCGTACTTCGGTTGTATCAAGTTCTTCTTCTGAGTGGTAGTACTTGAAGTTGTCACCTGACGGATCAGGTTCTTCAACAACATGTCTAAATTCATAAACCCGAATCTCTAAGCTATCCGGACTACATGAAAACAGGAAGACTACGATGGCACACAAAATAGATGACCTCAACATGATTGTTTTTTTGTATTTCACTAATACGGAGCTCCGAAATTTGTAAACCCTGAACCAGAAACACGACTATAGCCACGATTTGGGCTAATTTCTAGATGATTGGTTACAGGGGAATCTGTCAATGTAGAATAATCTGGAAAATTCGAAGTTCTGCCCCACCAATTATTAGTAATTGAAAAACCCACTGTATAGTATGCTCTAATTGAGAATGGTGTCGCCCCAATTTCTTGTGTCGTAATCATTGTCTGATGGTCCCCTGCTACAAAGCCTAAAGTAGCATTAACTGTTTCATCCCAATCGTAGGTATCAGCAATTGTAACATATGCTGTTCCTGTCATTTCGTCTCCACTTCTACTATATTCCAAATAGTATTTTATACCATAGCCGCCAATTGAAGTTGAAAAATCTCCAAGCATACCGATTTTTCCAATTTGTGGATTCTTATACGTAGTATAACCTGTATGTGAACCTGAAGTGCGATCACTATTGAACACAGCACCAGCAAATTCGTTAATGTCCTGCTGTAAGCGTTCATAACCTTTTCTAAACCCTCTTCCCGATTTTTTTAAATCAGCAACGCTATAGATATCCATTCCGCCTAGTCCACCTAAGAAGCGATATAAACTATATTTAGAGATTGGCCTGTTGTCGAAATAACCAAATGCTCCAAATGCATGGTCTATGGCTGAACTATAATCAATAGTAGAAAGCTCATTTCTATTATCATAGCACTCTCTAAGGCAATTGATCTGTTCTCCAGAAATCGAACTACTTGACTGTAGCCCCCATAGATCAATATTGGAGATTGGACTATTCTCTGCATAATTATACGGACTAACCCAAGCAAATTTATCCGCAATAGGGTCAACCCCAGTAAACCGTGCTATGGCGGGATCAAACATCCTAAACCCATAGAAGTAGTGCCCCGTCGCCTCATCCAACTCNNTTATCCGGAGATACCGTTGCATACCAAGGCCCCGTATGCGTCAACCCAAAGGGGTAATAATGGCGCTCTTGGGTAATTTCATTACTTGGATCATAAATATCGGTAACGGTAATGCTACCATCTCCATCTAAATCACTAAAAGCAAGGCGTACATTGCCTAAATGATCCGTATGGTAGTATTCAACTCGTTTCCCCGTAGGTGCTCCTGTTTCAGATTCATACTGGTAAGCAACTCGACCATTGCCTCCTGCATTGATGGACGCTAAACGCGAAGCACTTGTTCCTTCGCCCGAAAACTCAATACCATTGATATAAAAACGAGTTTCAGTATAAAAGGAGCTCAATTTGTTTTTCACCGGCAATAACAACTACCCCTCCCGCTTCCGCTTCCACCGCTTATGCGTCCACAACCAGTACTGTGGCTCCGCGCGGATGATTTCCTCCAATTTCTGGGTGTGCTTGACCGTAATAACCCCGTGTTCTTCTTCCAGCGGTTGGTCAGTAACCAACGAGAAAGTCATCGTATAGTAGCCACGTTTTACTTTCTGAATATCACCAAAAACGACCAGGCAATCGTACTCTTTAGCAAACTTTTCGGTACCAAAAGCAACTGCCGTATCCTGGTTTAAAAAATCCATCCAGAAACTTTTCTTACTACTGGTTGGTGATTGGTCCCCGCCGAAAAGATAGATCGCCGGGCGCCCATCCCACTCCTTAAACATGGCTTTGGCCTCCTGCTTGGGCACCATCTCCAAGCCGTATTTTCCACGGGAATCAGACAATACTTTACTAAAAAATGGATCTTTAATAGGAGAGTATAGTGCTACTACTGGTAAATTGCTGAACATAGGAAAGGCCGTCCCCATCATCTCCCAACTGTTGTAGTGTCCCGCAATCAATACAATTCCTTTATTGTAGGCCTCCAATTCCTTCACAAATTCAGGGTTGGTAACAATCGCACGACGGCTTATCTCCTCTTTCCCCATACTGAACATCCTCACGCTTTCGAAAATAAGGTCGCACAAATGGCGGTAAAAGTCGCTCGCAATTTTCTTAATCTCCTTTTCTGATTTATCAGGAAAAGACCGTCGTAAATTGCCCATCACTACCTTCTTACGGTAACCCGCTCCGTAATACAAGACATAGTAAAGACCGGTCGAAAAAACATACAATATCGACAGCGGCAGCATCGACAGTGGCTTGAGGAAAATATAATAAAGGATTCTGCTCATTCTTAATCTAGCGTTAATACAACTCACTCCCCTATCTCATTTGGGAGCTTTAACTTGAGTCATTAATACACAAAGGTACTGAAGGAACAGCACAAAAATGCATGGTACTTTAAAAAGTAAAACCTCCCATTTTCTATGCACCGAATACTTATTTTACTGATCATTACCGCTACTTCATGTAGTAAAGCTACCCGTATATTAAACGAATCTCAGTATATGATAACTACTTCCTTCGATTGGCAAGGTCATCGCGGCGCCCGCGGTTTGCTGCCCGAAAACACACTCCCGGCTTTTGCTCATGCCTTGACTTATCCTGATGTTAAAACCCTGGAACTCGATATCGCAGTGACCAAAGATCAACAACTTGTCATCTCGCATGAACCTTGGATGGCCGCATTGATCTGTACCCACCCAGACGGCAACTCCGTCACCGAGGAAGAAGAAAAATCACTCATTATTCATCAAATGACCCTGCCGGAAGTTCAAGCATTTGATTGTGGAAGCCGAGGCAATGCCAACTTCCCCGAACAGCAAGCGCGCATTGTAAGAAAACCTACCCTCGCTGCAATGGTAGAAATGGCCGAGCAAATCGCACATGACTTAAAACGCCCTCTCCCTTATTACAATATTGAAATTAAAAGCCTCCCCGAATGGGATGAGACATTCACCCCACTCCCTGATGAATTCGCAAGGCTTCTTCTAAAAGAATTAACCAGATTGGGCATCGCAGAACGCACCACCATTCAATCTTTTGATGTTCGTAGCTTACAGGCCGTTAGGCAACAAGCTCCCACACAATCCCTCGCCTATTTAGTCGCCAATAAGAACACTTTAGAACGAAATCTGGATACGCTTGGCTTCCTACCAGAAATCTACAGTCCCTACTACTTGCTCTGTACGCCTGAACTCACCCAAAGCCTCCATCAGCAAAATATCCAGCTTATCCCCTGGACCGTCAATGATCCCAAAGAAATGCAACGCCTCATAGATATGGGTGTAGACGGTATCATTACCGATTATCCCAACCGAATCAGAAAGCTATATACTTCGGCAAGCTTAGATT
>NZ_JBOEFX010000144.1:0-795 GCF_050633125.1 Lewinella sp. | reverse complement strand
GAGCAAGACAAAATTCACAAATCTAGGGTTGGCGAAATATAAAATCAAAAAGCCTTCTTCTCGGCGAGAGAAGAAGGCTTTTTGAAAATAAAATAAGCGCTTGCTTATTTTAGTATTCCCACAGATCGTGTTCGAAGTTGAAGATCGTTTGCTTGATCTTATCCGCTTCCAACAGAAGGTCTACGCCTTGAACGTAATCCTGTAAACGACGATTGTGAACGTTAGATTCTTTGTAGATGTAGCTAGAGAAGAAACGCATTTCCATCAGCGCCTCCCAAGTGATTGGGGCAGCATCGTTGCCGGCAGTGAACACTTTCTCACGAGCTAAAACCTGACGAGCTTCTGGGTAGTACACCCAAAACATTACTTGCTCATACTTGAAGTTGCCATTCTCGTCTTTCACATCCAATAAAGGAGCGATACCAAGAATACGAACTTGCATACGGGAAGTTTCTTCATCGAAGAACCATACCTCTTTCAAGCGGTAACGCTTGATATCTTCAGGGTTCAGTTCGTTACGAACAACCTGAATTTTTTCTTCGTAAGTAACCGGATCAAAAGTGGTTACCGTATCTACTGACGCTCCCATTGAAGCAATTTCCTCCGGACTCAACCGATGGGTAAACTTATCGTCCTCATTACTGTAAACGTTAATTTCTTCATTTTCGGCAGCTTCCTGCAGAATAGTAAAGAATGGACGTTCTGTATAAGCAAAAGGAAGGTTCATCTTGTCGCGGAGATCAATTACCCTCCAGATGCGCTTTTCCCAAAAAATATCCGCTGCGCGTACTGGAT